>NZ_KV813803.1:0-71659 GCF_001813725.1 Rothia sp. HMSC072B04
TGCGTCCAAGTTTCGGGGCGCAGTTCAAAAGGGGAGTGCGGGGGCTTTGCCGTATCTGCTGATAATCGCTGGCTGAGGAGCCCGAACGAGAAGGGTTACTTGCGGTCGCCGGGCAGAACGAACATCTGAACGGTCGGCGGGTTCGGGTTATCCAGAGCGTCCGGAATCAGGTTTCGGGTCACCTTTGCGGAGGTGCGCGACGCCAGCCTGTCCGTAATGCCGGTTGCTACAGCCGTCAGCACGAAGTTCACCGTCACGAAGAGTGCCGCCGCCAGAATCAGGGTCTGCAGCACGTTGCCGTCACCGGAACCGATGCGGCGCGCCGAAGCGAGCAGCTCCGGGTAGGAGATGATGTAACCGAGGGCGGTGTCCTTCAGAATCACAACGAACTGGCTGAGCATTGAGGGCATCATCGCGGTGAACGCCTGCGGAAGCAGGATCCGAATCAGCGTCTGGGTCGGGGTCAGACCAATCGCAAGACCCGCCTCGCCCTGACCGCGAGGAAGTTGCTTCACGCCCGAACGCAGTAGCTCAGCAATCACCGAGCCGTTGTACAGGGTCAGACCAATCACCACGGCGATGAAGGGCAGCTGAGCCGGCGGAAGGCCGCTGTACTTGCCCAAGAACAGCCAGAAGAAGATCATCATGATCAGCACCGGCACGGCGCGGAAGAACTCTACCACCACGGTGCCGAACCAGCGGATAACGCGGTACTGGGAGAGTCGAGCAATACCGAAGACCACACCGAACGCAACCGAGGTAACCACCGAAACCGCTGCCGCCGACAGGGTCGAGGCAAGGCCCGGCAGGTAGTAGGAGCTCCAGGCGCGGGCGGTGAACAGGTCAGTCCACTTTTCTGCCTCCAGCTGCCCCTTCTGACCCATCACGGTCAGCACATACACCGCAAATAGTGCAAAAAGGACTACCGCAGCAATGTTGAAGATGCGGATACGACGCTGCGCGATAGGACCCGGCTCGTCGAAAAGCACCGAAGAAGCGGCGCGGGTGTCATTACTGATAAAAGGGTTTTTCATCGCTTCACCGCCAGCTTACGGGATGACCAGGTGGTCAACGCACCAATGGGAACAACAATGATGACAAAGCCCATCGCAAACATGATGAAGATAGCAAGCACCATGTTCGCGTCGAACTCAATCATGGATTTCATCAGCCCGGAGGCCTCCGCCACCGACGCGACCGAGGCGACAGTGCTGTTCTTCGTCAACGCAATCAGAGTATTGCCGAGCGGGGTAATGGCGCCGCGTAGAGCCTGAGGGAAAATCACCAGGCGGGCGGTGTCGAAGAAACCCAGACCGATAGCGCGTGCCGCCTCAGCCTGACCCTTCGGCACGGTGTTCACACCCGAACGGATCGCCTCGCAGATAAACGCCGAATGGTAAATCGACAGGGCAATGACCGCGTACACGAAGAAGTTCGTGTCGAAATCGTGCGAGAAGGAGAGCTGGAACTGCGTCCACACACCCAAAATGGCGAAAGTCATCATGATGGTGAGCGGAGTATTACGGACAGTATGCACATAGGCGGTGCCCACCCAGCGCAGGGACGGGACGGGGCTGATGCGCATGAGCGCCAGCACAGTACCGAGAACGAACGAGCCAAGAGCCGCCCAGAAGGTCAGCTGAATATTGGTCATGAAGGCGCCAACCACATCGTACTTGGACAGGAGGGTGCCGAGTTGGTCAAAGAATGACATTCGTGAACCTCTCTAGAGGCCTAGGCGCAGGAGGTGCCCAGGTGCGGCGGGTTGGTTTCGGTGTTGTAGTGGTAGCCGGTGCCTTCGGTGTACTTGGTGATGAGCTTCTCCCAGGTACCGTCGGCAACCATCTCGTTGATGGCGTTGTTCACGGCTTCGCACTTGTCAGTGCCCTTGGGCAGACCCACGCCGTAGCGTTCGGTCGTGAAGGGGGAGCCGACCACTTTCAGCTTGCCCTTGTTCGCTTTGGTGGCTGCCAGACCGGCGAGGGTAATGTCGTCGGTGGTGACGGCGTCCACCACGCCGCCGTTGAGGGCGACCACGCAGTCGGAGTAGCTGTTCTGCTTGACCAGGTTCACGTTCTTGGCGAACTTGTCCTGCACCTTCTGGGCGCTGGTGGAGCCGGTGACGGAGCAGAGGTTCTTGCCGTTGAGGTCGTCCGGGCCGTGAATATCGGTGTTATCGGCACGCACGAGCAGGTCCTGACCAGCCGTGTAGTAGGGGCCGGCGAAGTCCACGGTCTTCTTGCGGCTTTCAGAGATGGAGTAGGTCGCAAAAATCATGTCTACCTGACCGGTGTTGAGCATGTTTTCGCGGTTAGCGGCGGGGGATTCGACGAACTCAATCTGCTCTTCGGAGTAGCCGAGCTTACCGGCGACGTAGCGTGCCACCTCCACGTCGAAGCCGGTGTAGGTGTTGCCGTCCTGGTAACCGAGGCCGGGCTGGTCTACTTTGATGCCGATGCGGATCTTGTGGTCGCTGTCTGCGCTGGAGCATCCGGCGAGGACGCCGGTCAGAGCGAGGGATGCTGCTGCGGCGAGTGCCGCGAGCCTACGTGAATATTTTTGCATGTCGGTCCCTCTGCTTTAGTGGTTGATGATCTTGGAGAGGAAGTCCTTGGCGCGCTCGCTCTTCGGGTTGGTGAAGAACTCGTCCGGGTGCGCCTCTTCGATGATCTCGCCGTCGGCAAGGAAGACGATGCGGTCTGCCGCCTTGCGGGCAAAACCCATCTCGTGGGTCACCACGATCATGGTCATGCCTTCCCTCGCGAGGGAGACCATGGTGTCGAGCACCTCGTTGACCATTTCGGGGTCGAGCGCGCTGGTGGGTTCGTCGAAGAGCATGACCTTGGGCTTCATGGCGAGTGCACGGGCGATGGCGACGCGCTGCTGCTGACCGCCGGAAAGCTCTGCGGGCATCTTGTGCACCTGGGAATCCACACCGACCTTCGCGAGCAGGTTCATGGCTTCTGCTTCTGCCTCTGACTTGGACATTTTGCGGATTCGGCGGGGCCCAAGGGTTACGTTATCGAGGATGTTCTTGTGCGCGAAGAGGTTGTAGGACTGGAAAACCATGCCGACTTCGGCGCGGAGCTTGGCGAGTGCGCGGCCTTCTTCGGGTAGTTCTTGTCCGTCAATGGTGATGGATCCGCTGGTGATAGTTTCGAGGCGGTTGATGGTTCGGCAGAGGGTGGATTTGCCGGAACCGGAGGGGCCGAGGAGGACGACGACCTCACCTTTTCCCACGGAAAGATTGATGTTCTTCAGAACGTGGTTGGTGCCGTAGTACTTGTTGACGTTGGCGATTTCGATGAGGTTTTTCTGCGCTTCGGGAGCTGCCTGTGCGGACATTTTGAACCCTTTCACGTGAGGTGCGTCTATGATGCGGGTTGTCTGTATGCTGAGTTTTCAGCTTACGCCTCAGACGGTTTCCTGTCTGCAAAATATTCACTTTACTGGGTAAGCAATGTGAATTTTTAAGCATGAATGCATAGTTATAGTATTTTTGACGTAAAAATATGGGTAAAAAACACCCCATCTTCACAAAAGGCTCTGACTAGGGAATATATTCTTCCCTTTCTCTACGCACTCACGAGGTGTCAAACGCCTTTGGGGAGGTAGTCACGACTTGGTAAAAATTTCGAAAAAAGCGCAAAAAAGTGCCCGATAGGTGAGATAACACCTATCGGGCACTCTTCAACACCCCTCACAAGGGGCTAAAACAGCTTAGGCTTCGTAACCGTTGGGGTTGTTCTTCTGCCAGTTCCAGTGGTCGCGAACCATGGTCTTAATATCGCGGCTAGCGCTCCAACCCAGATCCGCCAGAGCAGAGGAAGGATCAGCGTAAGAGACCGCAACGTCACCGGGGCGACGATCCACAATCTTGTACGGCAGCTCCTTACCGCACGCCTCCTCGAACGCGTGCAGAACCTGCAGAACTGAGTAGCCGTTACCGGTACCCAGGTTCCAGGTGTGCAGGCCGCCGTGCTCAGTAATGTAGTTCAGCGCCTTCAGGTGGCCGTCAGCCAGGTCAACCACGTGGATGTAGTCGCGCACGCCGGTACCGTCAACGGTCGGGTAGTCGTTACCGAACACGTTCAGGTGCTCGCGGCGGCCCACAGCAACCTGCGCGATGAAGGGCACCAGGTTGTTCGGGATACCCGCCGGGTCCTCGCCGATACGGCCGGACTCGTGCGCACCAACGGGGTTGAAGTAACGCAGCAGAGCAATGTTCCACTTGGAATCGGACGCAGCCAGGTCAACCAGCATGTCCTCAATGTGCTCCTTGGTGCGGCCGTAGCAGGACTGCGCATCCATGTTCATCTTCTCGATCAGAGGCATGGACTCGGGCTCACCGTACACGGTAGCGGAGGAGGAGAACACGATGGAGTGGCAGTCAGCCTCGTCCATTGCGTACAGCAGGTTCAGGGTGCCAGCCACGTTGGTCTGGTAGTACCACAGCGGCTTCTCTGCGGACTCGCCCACAGCCTTCAGACCCGCAAAGTGAATCACAGCGTCGGGGCGAACCTGCTTGAAGAGAGCCTTCATACCTTCGAGGTCGAGCAGGTCAACCTTGTGGAACTCGGGGGCGCGGCCAGCGAGTTCAGCGACGCGCTTGAGGGACTCCTCGGAAGAGTTCGCGAGGTTATCCATGACGACGACGTCGTGGCCTGCCTTGAGCAGTTCAAGTACAGTGTGGGAACCGATGTAGCCGGCGCCGCCGGTAACGAGTACCTTCATGATGTCCTTTCGGGCTTTATATATCCGGAAAAAGCGCTCCGGATGGGGGACAAAAGCTGTTGAGCTGTATCTAATAGTACAGCTGTGCACGGGGTGTAAGTACTGCGGGACACTGTGCGCTTGTGCACTCTGGTGTGAGCACGTGGGAGGCGTTATTTAGGTGTGTCGACACTCGCCCCCACCTGGCTTTATCACCCGCAGCTAATCCCACCAGAAATACCACTGGCGGCTCTGGTGAATAAACTCCGCCAGCTGCTCAACATCTTCAAACACCTGGAACGGAAGATCAGAACAAAACGCGAACTGCTCGACCGCCAGATTCTTCGCCTCCACCGGGTCGGTGACGGGGCGTTCCACCAGAAACTCCAGGCAGTCAGCACCGTCAAGAGCCGCCGGGATGGCACCGTACTTTTCACGCCAGTAGTGGGTGAACGCCAGCTGCGTTTCAGCGTCCGGGCAGTCATTCCAGCCGCCGAAGGGCAGGTATGCGGGAATATCGGCGGGGTCATCGGTCGGAATCTGCAGCAGGAGCATCTCGCCTTTATCCTCCTCATCCACAAGCTCATAGCGGAGCAGAGCACAAAGGCACGGGGCGTCATCTTCGGGTTCCTCATCGGGCAGAAAATCGGAGCTCATAAACTCGCCCATAAGTTTGTTGAGGTTGAAGTCGTCCGGGTCGTCCTCGTTAGCCTCTTCGCCATCGTCCATAACCCGGCGCAGCTGCTGAGCAATGGCGGCGCTGCCGTACTCTTCGGCGGAGGTGCCGCCTCGGGCGGCACGGTAACGCCCAAGAACAGCACGAGTGTAGGCGCTCACCTGCTCGGGGGTGAGAGTCTCAACATCGTCAATGATGTCGTGCTCAAGGGACACCGCAATCACCATGCTCTCAAGCACCGTGTCGTTCAGATTCAGGAAGAAGGGGACGAAACCCTCCGCGCGCCCGCGCTCAGCCAGCTCATCGTAACGAGTCATAGCGTCAGCTGCCGGGGTACTCGCCGGAATACGCTCGTGCGGGTAGGGGAAGAGGCGCGTAAAGTGCCGGTAGGTTTCGCTCATCGTCGACTCTGACTTAGTTGATTCGGGCATCTGAGTTCCTCTCTGAACTGTACAAGTGGTCTGTCGTGGCGGGTGCGCTGTACCCGGTACTACCAGCCTAACGAAAGCCCTAGTAGCTCGCCCTGAAAACGGTCATCGTAGACCGCGCGGATGTGCGCCCGGGTATGAGAGCGGCGGAGAGGGAGCACAGGGCACAGAAAAGGGGCCGGGATGCTTCACACATCCCGACCCCTAAAGCCGACCCCTAAAGCCGATCCCTAAAGTTCGCGGGCCGACCCCCAACGTTCGCAAGGGCAATCAGCGCTAGTCCAGGTGCAGATTAGTTCAGGTGGAGCGCCTCGTTCAGCTCCACGGTGTTCTTTGCACGCGGCAGAACCTCAATCGCGCCGCTGATCGAATTGCGGCGGAACAGCAGGTTCGACACGCCGGACAGCTCCGCAGCCTTCACCACGCGCGCCTCCTGACCGGGCAGCAGAACACTCACGCGCGAACCAGCGGTCACATACAGGCCAGCCTCAACCACGCAGTCATCACCCAGGGCAATACCGATACCGGACTCCGCACCCAGCAGAGAACGCTCACCAATGGATACGCGCTGAGTGCCACCACCGGAGAGGGTACCCATCGTGGAGGCGCCGCCACCCACATCCGAGCCGTCGCCCACCACAACGCCCTGAGAAATACGGCCCTCAACCATGGAGGTGCCCAGGGTGCCGGCGTTGAAGTTCACGAAGCCCTCGTGCATCACGGTCGTGCCGGACGCCAGGTGCGCACCCAGGCGCAGGCGATCACCGTCGCCAATGCGCACGCCGGCGGGAACCACGTAATCCACCAGGCGCGGGAACTTATCAATGTGGCTCACGCTCAGGTTGCCCAGCTTGCGCAGACCAATCGCCAGCTTCTGGAACTCGGTGGCAAGCACCGGGCCGTGGTTGGTCCACGCAACATTCGCCAGGGTGCCGAACAAGCCCTCCAGGTTCAGCTCGTTGGGACGAACCAGAGTGTGCGAGAGCAGGTGCAGACGCAGGTACGCGTCGACCGCATCTTCGGGTGCCTCATCCAGGTTGATGGAGGCGGTACGCACCTCGGTGCGGGCATTGCGCGCCGGATGCTCAACGGCCAGGTCTTCCAGCTCGTCCGCGATGGACAGGTCGGGGGTCTGGGTGAGGGAGGGAGCGGGGAACCACGCATCCAGGACGGTGCCGGCGTGCTCGCCAGAGACGACAACATTGACCAGGGCGACACCGGAGGCGTAACGGGGAGTGTTTTCAGACATGCCATCCATTATAGTTTTGGGGGTTAGAGCCCCTTCAAGACCGTCTCATATGCTCGATATGGGCGTTGAGGGCGTGGGTGTGAGCGCGGGCGAACCTGTAAGGTGGAAGGATGAGCGTTTCCCCCAAGAACTCTGAGCTTCACCCTGTACCGCAGCCGCCCCTGAACCTGGACGTGTCCATGCCTGAGCTGACGCGTGCCCTGCTGGATTACGAGTCGGTTTCCGGCAATGAGCAGCCAATTGCTGACGCCGTGCACATGGCGCTGTCGTTCTGCCCGCACCTGCACCTGACCCGTGACGGGGACGCCATTATCGCCCGCACCGAGTTCCCGCCGCTACCCGGCGCTGAGGGGGAACGCACCCGCATTATTCTTGCCGGTCACCTGGATACCGTGCCCTTGCCCACCGTTGAGGGTTCCCCGGGTACCGTGCCGTCCACGGTGCGTGAAGAAGAGGACGGGTACGTGCTCTACGGCCGCGGCGCAACCGATATGAAGGGCGGCGTGGCGGTCCAGTTGAAACTTGCCGCCGAACTGACCGCGCAGGACACCGACTACAACCTGACCTATATCTTCTACGACAACGAAGAGGTCGCCAGCGAGCTCTCCGGCCTGGCGCGTCTGATCCGCAACCACGGTGAGCTCATCACTGACGCAGACTTCGGCGTGCTACTTGAACCGACCAACGGCACCATTGAGGGCGGCTGCAACGGCACCATGCGTTTCTTCGTGCGCACCCGCGGCCTTGCCGCCCACTCGGGACGTGCATGGCACGGCGAGAACGCAATTCACGCCCTGGCACCGGCGTTGGCGGCGCTCGCCTCCTACGAGCCGAAGACCATCGCGGTGGAGGGCCTGGACTATCGTGAGGGTCTGAATGCGGTGCAGATTTCTGGTGGCGTTGCCGGTAACGTGATTCCTGACGCGGCGGCAATGCACGTGAACTACCGTTTTGCCCCGGATAAGACCCTGGATGAGGCGGTCGCCCACGTGCGTGAGGTCTTCGCCGGATACGAGCTGGATTTTGTGGATCTTTCCCCGGCGGCACGCCCCGGACTGGACACCCCGCTGGCGGCTTCCCTGATTGAGGCGGTGGGGCAGAAGCCTCAGCCGAAGTACGGTTGGACGGACGTGGCGCGCCTGAGCGAGATCGGTATTCCCGCGGTGAACTTCGGCCCCGGTGACGCTCTGCTGGCTCACACCGATAACGAACACGTGAGCTTTAGCCAGCTGACCCGCTGCCACGCAGATTTGCGTGCCTGGCTGCTCAGCGACCGCGACGAGGACTAGCCGCGACGCTGATTCTGCCGGTGCTGGCGCTACTATTTGAATTTAGGTGACCGTCAGGGGTTGACGGTCCTGCATGATATGAGATTGACATGAACTTTCTTCTGATTCTGCTTGCCCTGCTGATTTTGGGCATTGCGGTGCTCTCCGTTGTGGCGCTCTCCGGTGAGCGTGCCGTGCCCGGTGCCGCGTTCTTCAGCGGTGTGGGCCGTGATGGTTTGGGCACCTTTGACCGTGTGGAGGATTTGAGCTTTATCGCTCCTCTCGTCGGTGCACCCGAAGAGGACAAGACACACGAGAACGCACCCGCCGCTGAGTCTGCTGCTTCGACCGCAGAATCTGCTGATGCTAACGTCGCTGCCGCTGAGCCGGTTCGCCGCGGTGCGGTTCCCCTGGCTGATGATGCGGAGAGCACCTTGAGCGCGCATGACTTTGTGGAGAAGCGGAAGAACCCGCAGGCTGAGGGGAACTAACGCCCGTGAGTGTTTCGCCTGAACGTAATAGTGATTCCCCCGCGTATTCTCCTGCGCAGGGTGCCGCCACCCCCGCCTCCGGCGAGGAACGGAGCGAGTCTTTTGATGAGCTTCTGACCTGGGCGTACACCGCCGCCGGTGAGCGCCTGCACCGGGTGGGGCAGCGTCTGCGTGCCCTGCCCGCGTGGCTGTCGGTACTGCTGATTTACGGTCTGTCCCGAGTATGGGGCTTCATCGTGTTTGCCGTGGTCGGTCAGCAACAGTTGCGCAGCCCGTGGGGTCAGCACCTGGATTACCTGTCGTTCATTAGCATCTGGGATGCCGGCTGGTATGAGCAGATTGCGGTACAGGGTTACCCGAGTGAGCTGCCGGTGGACGCGGCTGGCGTGGTTCAGCAGAATCAGTGGGCTTTTTACCCGATTTTCCCGCAGCTTTCCGGTGCTATTAGCCATGCGACGGGCATCGGGTACTACCCGGTGGCGGCGACGGTTGCTCTGCTTGCCGGTTTTGCGGCGGCGTGGGTGATTTACCTGCTGTTT
The DNA here is from genome assembly GCF_001813725.1 of Rothia sp. HMSC072B04. NCBI lineage: Bacteria > Bacillati > Actinomycetota > Actinomycetes > Micrococcales > Micrococcaceae > Rothia > Rothia sp. HMSC072B04. The sequence continues at coordinate 9,365 of NZ_KV813803.1, forward strand.
GAGGCGTCGTTGAAGGTGGCCGGTTTCAAGAGTGAGGAGTCGCCTTCTGCGCTGTCCATGTGGGCTGTGGCGTTGGTGTCGTTCTTGCCGGTGGCGCCGGTGCTTCAGGTTCCGTATGCGGAGTCGCTGAACCTGGTGTTCCTTGCCGGTGCGCTGCTGTGCCTGGTTCAGGGACGCTACGGCCTGCTGGTTCCTGTGGCGGCGTTGGCGTGCCTGTCCCGCCCGGTGGGTGTGCCCCTGGGCGCGGCTGCCGGCCTGTGGTGGTTTGCGTGCTGGGTGCGTTCGAGCCGCCAGTCGGGTATGGGCACGGCGTTTGTGCGCCATCTGGGGCAGCTGGTCAGCGCCTTGGTAGTGTGTGCGTGTGCGCTGGTGTGGCCTGCGATTGCGTGGTGGGCTACGGGCCGTATGGATGCGTATACCGCCACGGAGACGGCGTGGCGCGGTACCCATTTGGCGCCGATTCAGCCGTGGCTGTCGCAGGGTTACCTGTACTTTGGGTATGTGGCTCCGGTGTTGCTGACTCTGCTGATTTTGGGTTTTATTGCTTTGTGTTTGAGCCCTCTGGCGCGTAGGGTTTTGGCGGCTCCGTTGAACCTGTGGTGCCTGAGCTATTTTGCGTATTTGATTCTGTTTTTGAATCCGCAGTCGTCGACGTTCCGTCTGTTGTTGCCGTTGTTTCCGCTGGTGATTGTGGTGGTGGCGGCGAGCCGTTCGCGGGCGTATCGTTGGGCGTTGTTGGTGGCGGGTGCGTGTGCGCAGTGGGGCTGGGTTGGCTGGCTGTGGCATTGGAAGCAGCTCCCCGGCGGTGGAGATTATCCGCCGTAAACCGAATATCGTGACTGGAGACCGCCGGTGCGCTGCCGGCGGTCTTTTGCGTTCGGGAGGCGGGCGTGTCTGCGGTTGGAGCCGCAGCGTTTTAACCCGGCGGTGGAGAACTACCCGCCGTAAACCGAATATTGTGTCAGGAGATCGCCGGTGTGCTGCCGGCGGTCTTTTGCGTTCGGGAGGCGGGCGTGTCTGCGGTTGGAGCCGCAGCGTTTTAACCCGGCGGTGGAGACTACCCGCCGTAAACCGCTGATGTGGTGTTCTTAGCCGTGGGCGCAATGCCCCTCCGCGGTGCTGTAGCGTACGCCTTCTGCTTGTCCAGAGCTTAAAGACACGTCCAGAAAGCGCCGCGGGTTCGGCGGTGCTGGCTCGGAACTGATAATCTATATTCTGTGTTTGGTATTAGTGGCACCGAGTTGATTATTTTGGCCATCATCACGTTTGTGGTGATTGGCCCCGAACGCATGCCCGAATACGCCCGACAGATCCGTGAATTCGTCAAGACTGTGCGCCGCATGGCGTTTGACGCGAAGGACGACTTCAAGGAAGCCCTGGGCGAGACGGGCCTGGAAGATATTAACTGGCGCCAGTACGACCCCCGCCAGTACGATCCGCGCGTGATTGTGAAGCAGGCGTTCGCTGAGGATGACGCCGAGCGTGAGCGTGAGGCGAGGGAACGTGAAGAGGCGCTGCTGAAGGAGAAGGAAAAGTCGGAGAGCCGTGCTCTTCCGCGAGGCGCATACGCCCCCTTCGACGTGGACGCCACCTAAGATTTTGAAACGAAAGAACCCCGCACCGTGATGGTGCGGGGTTCTTTCTGTTCTCAGCTTTTGCCGTCAGCTTCTAGATGCTCAATCTTTAGACAAAGAGCGGCAGGCTCTGACCCGCCCGCGACTCGCCCGACTGCAGCAACTGCGAGGCGATGGACTGAATCTCTTCGGCGGTGGGGGAGTCCGGGTGGCTCCAGACCACCGGGGTGCCCTCGTCGCCGCCGGTACGCAGGTTCACATCCAGCGGGACGGAACCGAGCAGCGGTACCGGGTAGGAGAGCGCCTCCGAAAGACGCTCAGCGAGCACCTGACCGCCGCCAGAACCGAACATGTCGAGCACGGTACCGTCCGGCAGGGTCATGGCAGCCATGTTCTCCACCACGCCCACGACCTTCTGACCGGTCTGCAAGCTCAGGGTACCGGCACGCTCCGCCACATCCACCGCGGCGTGTTGCGGGGTGGAAATGAGCACCAGCTCCGCATTCGGCAACAGCTGAGCCATGGAGATGGCAATATCGCCGGTGCCGGGCGGCAAATCGAGCAGCAACACATCCAGGGCGCCGAAGTGCACATCCATGATGAACTGCTCCAGGGCACGGTGTAGCATGGGGCCGCGCCACGCCACCGGCTCGTTGCCCTTGAGGAACATGCCGATAGAAATCACGCGAATAAAGCCGCCGCTGACCTTCTGCTCACCCCAACGCTGGGCGGGGGCGGGCACATCCACGGTCGGCGGAAGAATCAGGTCATCCAGGCGGGTCGGGGCGTCGGTAATACCCAGCAGACCCGGGATGGAGAAGCCGTGCACATCCGCGTCAATAATGCCCACCGCAAGCCCGCGCGAAGCGAACGCGGCGGCAAGATTCGCGGTCATGGAGGACTTGCCCACACCGCCCTTACCGGACACCACACCGAACACGCGGGTCAGCGAACCGGGTGCGGTAAACGGGTTGGAACGCTCCGGCTTGAGCATCGAACGCAGAGCGGAACGCTGCTGCGGGTTCATCGCACCCACCTGCAGTTGCACACGCTCGATACCCTCAACAGTGGCGGCGGCGTCACGAACCTGCTGCTCGATGGTGTTCTTCAGCGGGCAACCCTCAATGGTGAGTAGCACCGTGACCTCAGCCCAGTGACGGCCGGGAATCGGCTCACCGTGCTCATCCAGTTCAGGATGCACGAGCGCAGTCTCCACCATGCCCAGCTCCGTAATGGGGCGGTGCAGTTCGGGATCCTCGACGCGGGCAAGTGCCGCGTAGAGCGCATCCTGCAGGGGCGAATTAGCGGTCACGGGCGCCTCCCTCACGGGTGCGCTCTGCCTGCTGCTGTGCCTGCTGGGATTCGCGGCTCTGAGGCTGGCTCAAATCGCCTCGGTGGGGATCCTGTGCGGAGTCCTTCGCGGGGCGTTCAGCCTTGTCAGAAGCCTGCTCGGTACCGTTCTCGGTGCCTTCAGGGCTCTTGCCCCCAGAGTTCTTATCCTCAGCCTCCTGCTCCTCAGCGTCCTTTTCCTCGCCCTCGGAGATATCGATATCGTCGATAGCCTCCTCAAGGTCCTCAATGTCCTCACTGATGTCCTGCAGCTGCTCGGCGTGACGCTCCTGCTCCTGCGCAATGTTCTGCAGTTCCTCAAGAATGTCACGCAGCTCGCTACGGACGAAGTCACGGGTCGCAACCTCACGCAGAGCAATACGCAGCGAAGCAATCTCGCGGGTCAGGTACTGGGTCTCCTCCAGGTTCTGCTGGTCACGCTTACGGTCCTCGGATGCCACCACGCGATCGCGGTCGTCCTGACGGTTCTGCGCCAACAGCAGCAGGGGAGCAGCGTAAGAAGCCTGCAGGGACAGCATCAGGGTCAGCAGGGTGAAGTTCAGGCTACGCGGGTCGAACTGCATCTCCTCCGGCGCCAGGGAGTTCCAGGCAAGCCACACGCCACAGAAAATGGTCATCCACATCAAAAACTGCGGGGTACCCATGTAGCGTGCGAAACCCTCGGTCATGCGGCCGAAAGCGTCCGGGTTGGGGCTTGCGAACAGCTTCGGCTTGCGGGTGCCGGGGGTGCTCAGCTGCGAGTCGCTGCGCTGCGGGCGGGAGTCGCCGCGCTCGCGGTTGCGTTCAGCGTACTTCTTCTCAAGGCGGTCCTTGAGGATGCGCGCCTTATCGATGCGGGGGTTCTCTTCGGTACGGTTTGCGTCGCGGCGGTTCGATTCAGGCAAAGCGTCGTCCTACCTTTCGTACGGGAGTTCCATCATCGTAAGTGCGCCAGTCTTCGGGCAGGAGCGCATCGAGCACGTCGTCGATGGTCACTGCGCCTACCAGGCGGTGCGATTCGTTCACAATGGGAACGATGGTCAGGTCGTAGGTTGCCAGCACGCGTGCCAGCTCTTCCAAACTAGCCTGGTCAGAGACCGGCTCAGTGTCGGTGTCGAGGATGTGGCCGATCGGCTCGCTCGGCGGCACACGCAGCAGCTTCTGCATGTGCACCAGGCCCAGGTACTTGCCGGTCGGGGTTTCCAGGGGCGGGCGGGTCACCATGACGGCAGCCGCCATCGCCGGAGGAATCTCTTCGGCGCGGATGTGCGCGAGCGCCTCCGCGACGGTCGCCTCAGGGGAGAGGATAATCGGCACGGGGTTCATGAGCGAACCGGCGGTACCTTCGTCGTATTCGAGCAGTCGACGCACGTCGTCTGCTTCGTCGGGTTCCATGAGTTCGAGCAGCTTTTCACGCTGGGCGTCGTCCAGCTCGATGAGGAGGTCGGCGGCGTCGTCCGGTTCCATCTCTTCGAGGACCTGCGCGGCACGCTCGTCGTCCAGGTGCGAGAGAATCTGCACCTGGTCCTCTGCGGGCAGCTCCTGCAGAACGTCCGCGAGGCGTTCATCCTGCAGTTCGGCGGCGATTTCGACCATGCGCTTATCGCTCATCTCGTGGATGGCGTCCGCAAGGTCGGCGGGCTTGGAGTTTTCGTGGTTTGCCACGAACGCGGTTGCCGCCTGCGGTTCCACATCGGTGGAGAGCAGGGCCTCGTCCCAGTCGACGATGAGGGTCTCCTTGGAGCGGCGGCGCCATGTGCTCGAGCCGGAGCTGACGCGGGAGACGAACAGCTCGGTCACGCCCCAGTCGCCGTTGCGGCGCTGCTCAATCGCGACGTCCTCAATGACGGCGTCGCCGCTGCCGTCGAGCAGGCGCACGCGGCGGTCAAAAAGCTCACCGACGATGAGGGTCTCAGAGTTGCGCTGTTCGAAGCGGCGCAGGTTCACCAGGCCGGTCGAAATAATCTGTGAAGCGTCGATACTTCGCACACGGGTCATGGGCATGAACACACGCTTCTTGCCGAGCACCTCAACGATGATGCCGACAACAATAGGTTCGGTGCCCTTGGCGGGGCGGGCGCCCGCAATGGACGCGCCCAGGCCACGTTTGAGCACGACGACGTCTCGGAGACGGCCGAGGCGGTCACCGAAGGGGTCAAAAACGTCGAGGCCCAAAAGGCGGGCAATGTAAATCTTGCTGGGGGTGCTGAACTTCGAATTGCTCACCTCTCTAGGGTACGCTCCACCGCGGGGATTCGCACTTTGAGGGGCCTATTTGAACAGTCGTTCATACGCCCCGTTGACGCTGCCTCTACGTGCCCTTTACATTCTTTCTACACTGGGCTTGATGCGGGGCTTGGTAGTGGGCTTTATACGGGGCTCTACGCCGGGGGAGAGCGCTGACCGACTCACCCCTGCCTGTTTTTGCCGGGCGGTAGAATAGGAGCCATGACTTCTAACCTGCCGAATATTCCCTCGACCCCGCCTTCTTCGTACTTGGCGTCGCGCCTGGCGCAGGCTCAGGGCAAGCCCCTACCCGCCGGTGAAGCGATCGCCTCCTTCGTCCGTCACGATGATGCGCTCGCCGCTTTTGATGTACTCAGCGAGCAGGATTACCCGGTCACGGCACTGTACCTGGTCAATGACGGTATCCGCCAGGTGGAGTACCCGGTGCAGCCCGGTTATGGTCGTGCCCTGATTTCTGCGGCGATTCAGGGCGCGGTGATTGGCCTGGTGTTTTCGGTGCTGATGACCCTTGCCGGTGACTCTTTTATCTCTGAGGCGCTCAAGTACGTGCCGCTGTCGGTCGCGGTGTTTGTGCTCTGGCAGATGTACGTTCTGCGCCGCTCTCACGGGGGCCGCTACCCAATGCGTACCGAGGCGATTCCCTCCCGTACCGTGATGTACGCCCTGCCGGAGTACGCTCAGGATGCACGCCGCGTACTGGGTGCGCACCCTCGCTTCTCGGCGGCGGTTGCGGCTGCACGTGCGGCGGCGGCTCCGGAGGCGTCGCAGGCGCGTGCCGCTCAGAGCACCGTCTCGATGAACGGCGCCCCGGTTCCGACCGGCGCCCCGAAGGCACCCTCGTACCGTGCACAGGCGGGTAGCCAGCCGGCACCGAACCAGAACCTGCCCGAGCGTGATACTTCCGCGCAGGATGCGGTGGCTCAGAGCGCGGCGCAGAACATGCCCGCGCCCACCCAGCCTACGCAGACTGTTCAGCCCGCTCAGACTTCCGCGCCGGAACAGGCAAACACCGACCAGGCAACCGAACAGAACACCACCGCCCAGAAGGCAGAGCCGCAGAAGCGTCCGGCTCAGCGTTTCGGTCTGCGCGTGGACGATCCGGAAGAATACGCGAAGCTGATTCAGCCCAAGCCGCAGCGTCCGACCCCGCGCCCGCAGGGCCTGCACGATAAGTCCTCGCAGGACTCCGAATAACCTCCACCACCAGCGGCGGCAGTAGCCGCCCCTAACGGCGGGAAACAGGCATAGAAGAGCATATAGAAGACATGCGAAAGCCCCTCACCGAACGAATCGGTGAGGGGCTTTCGCTACGCATTGTCGTCAGACCGTACTAGCCGGTACATCCCGGCGGGAATGGTTACGCCTCCTTGGAGAGCTTCGCCATCCACTCCTCAATGCCCTCAACGGTGCGGGGCAGGGCAGCGGACATGTTCACGTTGCCGTCCTCGGTGCAGAGCACGTCGTCCTCCAGGCGGATACCGATACCGCGGTACTCCTCGGGAATGGACATGTCCTCTTCCTTGAAGTACAGCGCCGGCTCAATGGTGAAGACCATGCCCGGCTCCAGCTCAGCCCACATGTACAGTTCAGCCTTAGCCTGCGCGCAGTCGTGCACGTCCAGGCCCAGGTGGTGGCTGGTGCCGTGCGGCATCCAGCGGCGGTGCTGACCGCCCTCAATGGTGAGGGAAACCTCGGCAGAAACCGGCAGCAGGCCCCACTCTTCCAGACGGTGAGCCAGAACCTCCATCGCGGCGTCGTGAATCTCGTGGAACTTACGGCCCGGCTTAGCCACCTCGAACGCGGCGTCAGCTGCGTCCAGCACAGCGTTGTAGACCTTCGCCTGAACCTCGGTGAACTTACCGTTCACGGGGAAGGTGCGGGTCACGTCTGCGGTGTACAGGGTGTCGTCCTCAACGCCTGCGTCCAGCAGCAGCAGCTTGCCGTCATCGACGGTGCCGTTGTTACGGATCCAGTGCAGGATGGTTGCGTTGTTACCGCACGCTGCGATGGTGTCGTAGCCCAGGTCGTTACCGTCGGTACGTGCCACGGAGAAGAACGCGGTCTCAACGACGCGCTCGCCGCGGTGGTGCGCAACAGCCTTAGGCAGCTCGCGCACGACCTCTTCGAAGCCCTTGACGGTCAGGTCAACGGAACGCTGCAGGTTCTCAACCTCGATAGCGTCCTTGATCAGGCGAGCCTCGGAGAGAGCCACGGCAAGCTCGGAGTCCAGCTTGTCAGCCTGCTCCAGCTCCACGCCGGTGTTGTAGCGGGAGGTGTCAACCAGCGCGTCAACAGCCGGGTCAACGTTGCGGACCAGGCGGATGTTCACGCCGCCCAGGCCCTGGTTGCCGGCGTTCTTGGTGATAGCAACCTCAAGCTCGGACAGGTCGCGGGTACGCAGACCGTAACGCTCGGAGAACTCCTTCAGGGTGGGGCGGGGGCCAACCCAGAACTCGCCGTAACGTGCATCCGCGTAGAACTCTGCGGTGTCGCGGCCAGCCAGCGGGCGGAAGTACAGGGTTACTTCGTGGTTGGAACCGTTGTCGCCGGTGCCCTCTTCGACGGGCTCGAAGACCAGCACGGCGTCGGGCTCGTGGTCGATGCCCAGACCGGTCTGGTGCGCAAACGCCGAGTGGGGGCGGAAGCGGTAGTCGCAGTCGTTGGAGCGGACCTTCAGCGGGCCTGCGGGCAGGACGAGGCGCTCGCCGGGGAATGCCTTGGAGATCTTGGCGCGGCGCTCAGCTGCGTAGTCTGCTACGGGCTCGCGGGTGTAGCCGTCATCTTCGGCAGGTGCCCAGTTTGCGGCAATGAATTCGGTGAACGCAGACGCCTTGGGGGTGCTGCGGTGGTCAGTCTTCTGAGCTTCGGTGCTCTTCTCGTTGTTCTCAGTCATGGGTTAATCATATCGCCTTCACCACAGGTGGGCAGGTGTTTTAGCGCTTTTGACCATAAGAGAGGGTGCGGTGGGTCAGAATATATCTTTGACCTGCGACCGGGTGCCCGATATTGCGCCGCCGATATTGGTAGGGTTGAATCAGAAGAGTAGATGACATGCCTTAAAACCCCGCTGAGGTGGCGACGAACTAGCAGGGGCGGGGAAGGAGAGAATATGACGCACACAGAACACCGGAACAGTGCACCTCATGCGAAGCAGGCACCGCAGCCCGCTGAATTGGGCGCGCCTGAAAACCAGAACCCTGCCGGGCGCTACGACCTGCATATTCACTCCGCTATTTCTGACGGCACGCAGAGCCTGACTGAGCTGGTGCCGCTGATTGCTCGCACCGGGTTGGCGGGATTCGCGCTGACTGATCACGATACGACGGCTGGGTGGGCACAGGCGGCTCAGCTGGCGGATGAGCACGGTCTGGATTTTCTGCCGGGTGCCGAGTTCTCCTGCCGTTACCGTTACACCGACGGTGAGGGTCGCTCACGCACGAAGACCATTCACCTGCTCGCTTATGGTTTTGACCCGGTGGGTTCAGAGTTGGCGCGCCGTGTGGAGGCGATTCGCGCCAGCCGTAAGGGCCGCGCGCAGGCTATTGTGCAGCGTCTTGCCGCCGACTACCCGCTAACCTGGGACGACGTGTTGGCGCAGGTGGGGGAGGGGAACACGGCGGTGGGCCGCCCCCATATTGCCGATGCGCTGGTTGCCGCTGGCGTGGTTGCTGACCGTTCTGAGGCTTTCGCGAAGCTGCTGTACACGGGCAGCCCCTACTATGTGCCGCAGGACGCGCTGGACCCGCTGGAGGCGGTGCGTCTGGTGCGTGAGGCTGGGGGCGTGCCGGTGATTGCGCATCCGATGAGTACGATGCGTGGGCCTGCGTTGAGCCTGGAGTACCTGGGTTTGATGGTGGAGGCTGGTCTAGCGGGTGTGGAGGTGCACCACCGCGAGAACTCCGCGGAAGACCGGGCGCGCCTGCTGGAGTTTATTGAGCGTCAGCGTGCTGCGGGCCGTGAGGTGCTGGTGACGGGTTCGAGTGATTATCACGGCGCGGGTAAGCCGAATCTGCTGGGTGAGAATACGACGGATGCGGCGACGGTGGCGCGTATCCGCGAGCAGCTGGCGGCACAGCACTAAGACGCAAGTGTGGGGCGGGTTCCTAATCAAAGGAACCCGCCCCCCATTCTTTTGCTTTCACCTCATTGCATATTCCCTAAATCTCTACCTGAAGGTTAGGATTTTTGGTACGCTGAGAACGTTCTACTCATTGGGGCGCACAAAGATTGTGCCTCCCCTCTGTTCATGAAGGAGCTATGATGCTTCGACAATTATTCACCCGCCCCACAAAGCGGGCCATCCAGGCCGGTGGCACGGTACTGCTGGCAGGTGCCATGGTGTGCGGTAGTGTTCCGGCGTATGCCACCGGGCATTTGAAGCCTCACGAGGTGACCCCCATTGTACAGCCGGACGAACCGGCAGTGACCTGCAACGACCGCGCAGAATATGAGTACTATCGGCAAGATGGTGAATTGGGGCGTCGCGTTATCTTTAATTGGGCGCAGTGCATTGGTCTGATTTCTGAGTATCAGAAGCACCAAATGGTCAAGAAAGATAGTGTTATCTCTCGTGGCCAGTTTGTGGAGTATTTGTACCGTCTGTCGGGTTCTCCTGAGGTGAAGAATCTTCCAGCTCAGTCACCGTACGGTGATATTAAGACTGATGATCCGCGTTTTCCTGTGGTGATGTGGGCTCGTGAGCGGGGCATTACCTGGGGTTGGAGTGATGGGAATTTCCATTATGATGCCCCCGCGAATGAAACGACGACAGTAATCATGGCATACCGCCTAGCTGGTAGTCCGGCAGTCAAGCTACCCGATATGAATCCTCCAAATGAGGAAGAACCCTGGACCAAGCGGAACCCCAACCTTCCTTACGGTTCAGAGCTGCATCGGGCCTATGTTTGGTTGAAATACACTGGAGCCGGCTCTGATAAGAAGTACACTGGCTTCCACGAATCAGTTAGGTACCATGACGTAGCGAGCATGGACTCTGAAGGCCGACGAGTGAGCCAATGGACTTTCCAAGCAACATATGAACAGGCTTTTGAAGTATTGCGCATGGCAGATACTCGAGGTGCATTCTAAAAACATTTATAAAGAGAAGGCACCTTAGAACAGAACACTAGGGCAACGCAAAAGAGTGTGGGGCGGGTCCCTAATCGGGAACCCGCCCCACACTCTTAACACGTGCTCTCACGGACGCGCAGACAAGACCGCCTAGACGCTCTCACGCGACGCATGATGCTGCAACACCGCACCCGCAGCCGCCGCATCCATCTGAGCAGCCGCACGCGCCGCACGAGCCTTAGCTCGCGCCTGATGCTGACGCTGACGACGCAACTCATCACGCCCATCAATACGCATCTTCTTATCCACCGCATCCATAGACCAGTGACGCACAAACCGGCACGACGCACCCTCAACCGGCTGCGTAGTCTCCGTGAGCGTATCCAACACAGCCTTCAACGCATGACGGCTCGCCGCCGTCAACGCATCACGACTCGTGCCGCCACGAACACCCACCGTACGTTTCGGCGTGAACAGCACACTCGCCCCACGCGGCACACCGCGATACTCAGCGAACGACACCGGATCCACACCCAGGCGCTTAGCCATCACCTCAATAGCCGGCGGATTCTGATCCACACACACGAACTTACGACCCAGCTGAGCCGCCGCCGCACCCGTAGAACCAGAACCAGCGAAGAAATCCAACACCCAATCACCCGGGCGGGAACTCGCCGCAATCATACGACGCAACAAACCCGTAGGCTTCTGCGTGGGATACCCCGTCTTCTCCTTACCCGTAGGCGACACAATAGTATGCCACCACACATCCGTAGGGAGCTTACCGCGAGAAGCCTTCTCCTCAGTCACCAGACCCGGAGCCATATACGGTTCACGATCAACCTCCGCAGTATTGAAGTAATAGCTACGGTGATCCTTCGCATACACCAGAATATTGTCGTGCTTCGTCGGCCAGCGGCGCGTAGACTTCGCACCGTAGTCATACGCCCAAATCAGCTCATTAATGAAGTTCTCACGACCAAAAATCATGTCGCACATAATCTTCACATAATGAACCTCACGCCAATCCAGGTGCAGGTACAGGGTGCCGTCCTGCGCAAGCAGACGATGCGCCTGCTCAATACGCGGCGCTAGGAACGCCCAATAATCCTCGAACGAGTCGTTATAGCTCGCCAGAGTCTGCAGGGTGCTCGAATAGCTCTTGCCCTTAAAACCGGTGCGGTCACCCTTCTCAGAAGCTTCCGCGCTCAACGTGCGGCGCGTCTGCTTCTTACCCGTATTGAACGGCGGGTCAATGTAAATCACGGTGAACGCACCATCGGGCAGCTCACGCAGATACTCCAGGTTATCTGCCTGTACCAGCAGCGAGGGGCCCTGCGGATCGAAAACCGTCGAATCCGTGCGGGGCGACTCAGCGGCAGGGGAGGGCGCGGCGGGCGCCGGGGATGCTGAAATACCCAACCCCGGCCCTAGCCTTCAGAACCAGCACGGTCAGCGCCACGGCCCTTACCGCGAGAACCCTCAGAACGAGAGCCCTCAGCACGCGAGCCTTCAGAACGGCGGCGGGTACGGCGGCGGCCCTCACCCTCCACGGGCTGACCCTCAACACGGCGGGTACGGCGACGCTGACGAGGCGCACGCTCAGAACGCTCAGAAGAACGTTCGGATGCGCCCTGCTCGGTACGCTCCGCACGCTCAGAAGAACGCTCAGAACGCTTGCGGCCCTCGGAGCGGCTACGGCGCTCGCCGCGGCCCTCACCGGAACGACCGTCGCGGCCACCGCGAGAACGGCGCGAACCCTTCTCACCGTCACGACCGCCAGAACGGCCACCCTCACGGGAACCGTCGCGGCCACCGCGAGAACGAGCCGGACGGCCATCACGAGAATCGCGGGCACTCTCAAAGAACTCGTCGCCCATGCCCTCAGCCACACGCTCCTCGCGCGGCAGGCGACCCTTAGTGCCAGCCGGAATGTTCAGGTCGTAGAACAGGTGTTCAGAGGAAGAGTACGTCTCAACCGGCTCAGGAACACCCAGCTCCAGGGCGTCGTTAATGACCTTCCAGCGCGGCAGGTCATCCCAGTCAACCAGGGTCACAGCGGTACCCTCATTGCCGGCACGACCGGTACGGCCGGTACGGTGCAGGTAAGTCTTCTCATCCTCGGGAACGCGGTGGTTAATCACGTGGGTCACGTCTTCAACGTCAATACCGCGAGCCGCCACGTCGGTCGCAACCAGAATGTCGACCTTGCCGGTGCGGAACGCCTTCAGCGCCTGCTCACGCGCAACCTGGTTCAGGTCACCGTGCAGGGGAGCGGCAGCGAAGCCACGGTTCACCAGCTCCTCCGCCACGCGGGCAGCGTCACGCTTGGTCTTGGTGAAGATGACGGTGCGGCCGCGGCCGGTAGCGCGCAGAATGCGGCCAATCATCTCGTCCTTGTCCAGGTGGTGCGCACGGTAGACGACCTGGCGGATCGAAGCCTTAGTCTTCGAGGCGTCCTCGGGGTCAGCGGCGCTAATGCGCATGGGCTTGGTCATGTACTGGCGTGCCATCGCAATGACCGGGCCGGGCATGGTTGCGGAGAACAGCATGCTCTGGCGGTCCTCCGGCAGGTAGCTGAGGATCTTCTCAACCGACGGCTGGAAACCCAAATCCAGCATCTCGTCTGCCTCATCGAGGACCACAATCTTAACCTGCTTCAGGTTCAGGAAGCCCTGCTGGTACAGGTCGATGATGCGGCCGGGGGTGCCCACCGCAACCTCCAGGCCGCGGCGCAGCAGCTCAGCCTGAGGCTCAATCGGCACACCACCGTACAGGGTGGCGACGCGGGCGTTGCGCAGCTTCGCGGCAATCGCCAGGTCCTCGCCCACCTGAATAGCAAGCTCACGGGTCGGAACCAGAATCAGCGCCTGAGGTGCGCCGGGGTACTCCAAATCAGCCCAACCCTCATCGTCGCGGCCGACCACACGCTGGATGGTGGGCAGACCGAAGCCGAGGGTCTTACCGGTACCGGTCTTCGCCTGACCAATGATGTCCTGGCCAGACAGAGCCACGGGAAGAGTCAGCTCCTGGATGGGGAAGGGGGAGGTAATGCCAACCGCCGCGAGAGCGTCGCTAATATCCTGGCGAACGCCGAAGTCGGCGAAGGACTTTGCAGTCTGAGTGGTTTCCTGCGTGTTCGTTTCAGTCACTGGACCGTATCTTTCTACCCCTGCTCGGGGTGTGTTTCTCCCCGTAACGGGGTGTACCAGCCAGCGCCCCAACGGTGGAGGCGGTGACGGGCGGGCGTCGAAAGCCGGCCGCGGGAAATTCTTACACGGGAAATTCTTACCGAGACGCCGCCTGCACGCATGGTTATTACTCAAGGTTCATTCATGATGAGAAGGCGGTGCAGCCTCGGGGTCTTGAAAGGGGTACGACCGGTCATTCACTTAACCCCTCAATATTAACCTGGATTTGCTTTCGGCGCACCCCCGACTGGTTGTGGTGTGCGCCCGTGATGGGCGATATACCGCCCCAAAACCGGGTGCCGCGAAGTTTTTGTGCGGGCGGTTTAAAACGCAAAACCCCGCATTCGGCACGGCGTAACCACGTGGCGCATAAAGCGCACGCACACAGCGCATAAAGCGCGGTTACGCATCGTGACGGATGCGGGGAAAGCTCAAGCTAAAGGGGGTTCAGCTACCGAACTAATTAGGCGCCGATACCGAAACCAACGTGACGCTTAGCGTCGGAACCCAGCTCGACGTAGCCAATCTGAGCGCCAGAAATCAGGGTGGTGTTGCCCTTATCATCCATAATCTGCAGCAGCGAGCCATCCTCAATAGCCTTCGAGACCTTCTCCATGAGGATTTCCTTAGCCTCACTGGTCTCAACAACGATTTCACGAGCAATGTGGCGAATGCCAATCTTGATTTCCATGAGTCTCCTCGCAGAATAGTCCGGCGCAGCCAAACGTGCGCCGGGTATGGGAACTGTCTTATCTAGCATCTACTCTAGCGTGAATGCGCCCATCGGCACCGTGAACGGGCGGTACTTCGCCGGGGGCTAATAAAATACTCACCGCCGGATGCGTGAAAATGCGCGCGAAAACGCCGGGAAGAGCGGGGGAGAGGAAGCTCTTAAGAGTCCTCCACCTGAATACCGTAGAGAGTCTCCAGCGCCTGCACGTAATCCTCTGCGCGACCCTCCGATGCCAGCTTCTTGGCGCGCACTGTCGGGGTGTGCAGCAGGGACTTCACCATGCGGCGCATCGCCAGCTCGAACTGCTCCGTCGCCGCACCGCAACCAAACTGGTTACGTACCTTCTCCAACTCAGAATCCAGCACATCCATAGTGTGCGAGCGCAGCGCAACAATCGCGGAGTCAATCGTGCGGGAACGCTGACGAGACACAAACGCCGCCAGCTCAGACTCCACAATGCGCGTAGCCGTCGCCACGGATTCCTCGGTCTCCTCGGGGGCGGCAAGGCGCACCGACTCGAGCGTAATCAGCTCAACATTCGGCAGGTCAGCGACCGACGGATCAAAGTCACGTGAAAGAGCAAGGTCAAGAATCGTGTGGTGACCAGCCGGAATCTGCTCGGGAAGCAGCGGATCGGAGCCGCCAGAGCAGCCAATAATCACGTCAGCCTCAGCCATCGCCTGTTCCATGCCGTCCTCGGGCACTGCGAAGACGTCGCGCTTCGCCGCGAACTCTGGGGCGCGACCAGAACGGGAATTGACCCAAATATCGGTGCAACCGCGCTCGCGCAGCGCCGCAATGGTTGCACCCGCATATGCACCCGTACCAAAAATTAGAGCGCGTCGGGTCGACCAGTCCTTCTCGGCAACCTCATCCGCAAGATCCAAGGCAACAGACACAATCGAGCGGCCCTGGGCGCCAAGTGCCGTGTGCTGCCCTACCTGACGAGCCGTATGCGCCGCATGCTCAAACAGCTGCACCAGCTCACCAGGAAGAGCCACACCCTCCTCCTGAGCCTTCGCCTGCGCGGCAGCCAGGGCGCGGCGTACCTGACCGGCGATTTCGCGCTCGCCAACCACGGCAGACTCCAGGCCGGAGGCGACCGTCAGCAGGTGGCGTGCCGCTTCCTCGTCTGCGTACACGTCGAAACTGGTATTGACCAGTTCCTTGTCCAGGCCGGAGGTTTGCGCAATCGAATCAACAATCAGCTCACGAACCATGTGCACATGCGCAGAGACGTGCAGCTGAACATACATTTCAAGACGGTTACAGGTGGCAAGAACTACTGCACCCTTAACACCGAGTTGACGTGCGATATCCGCCGCCAGAACATCGGGTACGCCAGAGGCACCGGCGCTCAACGCAGCGACGGTGGTCAAATCAACGGTGTGGTGCGATGCCACAAATGCATAAGTACTCACTAGAGACTAATCATAACCACGCCGACTAAGCCCCTGTAAAGCTCACAGAACCTAAGTTCCATCATCGTAGGGGGCAAGAAAATCTGCGCGGTGGGGGATGCGGGCACGAAGAGCAGGCGCGAACTAAGGTTTCCCTCAGTGCTAAGAAAGTCATCATTAGGTAAGAGTCACCATGACATAGTGTCGCAAAAACGCCCACATAAACCTGTCACACTAGAGACTATGAGCGAAAACCAGCACACCACCCCCGCATCGGAAAAGGGCCCCGCGTCGGCACAGGGCACCGCACAGGCACCCGCCCTGCCCGCACACCCCACCGACGCCCAGCGACCCCTGCTCACCGACGAACAGCTCGCGCACCTACCCGCCAACCACCCCCTGCGCGCAGGCACTACCGCCGACTCGCCCATGCTCCGCGCCCTCACCGGCCGCCCCTCCAGCCACCGACCCGTCTGGTTCATGCGCCAGGCAGGCCGCTCCCTGCCCGAATACCGCCAGGTACGTGAAGGCATCCCCATGCTGGACGCATGCCTCACCCCCGAGCTCGCCGCAGAAATCACCGTGCAGCCCGTCCGCCGCCACAAGGTCGACGCCGGCATCTTCTTCTCCGACATCGTCATCCCCATGAAGCTCGCGGGCGTCAACGTCGACATCGTGCCCGGTAAGGGCCCCGTACTCGACCAGCCCGTACGCACCCTCGACGAGGTGCGCGCCCTGCCCGAACTCAAAGACAGCGACCTCGACCCCATCCGCGAAGCCGTCGCCGCCACCGTAGAAATGCTCGGCGACACCCCGCTCATCGGCTTCGCCGGAGCCCCCTTCACTGTCGCCGCCTACATGGTCGAAGGCGGCCCCTCCCGCGACCACCTGCGCCCGCGCACCATGATGCACGCCGACCCCGCCGCCTGGCACGAACTTGCCGAATGGGCAGCCCGCACCGCAGGCCAGTTCCTGCGCGCACAGATCGAGGCGGGCGCATCCGCCGTGCAGCTCTTTGACTCCTGGGCAGGATCCCTCGGCGAAAGCGACTACCGCCGCTACGTGCAGGCACACTCCGCAACCGCTCTCGATATGGTGCGCGAATACGGTGTGCCGCGCATCCACTTCGGCACCGGCACCACCGCCCTGCTGCCCGCCATGCACGAAGCCGGCGCAGACGTCATCGGCGTGGACTACCGCCTGCCGCTCTCGGCAGCGAACACCCTGCTCAACGGCGCCGTACCCCTGCAGGGCAACATCGACCCGGCACTGCTCGCCGCAGGCACCGAAAACCTCTACGCACACGTAGACGAGGTCCTCGCAGAAGGCAACGCCGCCCCCTCGCACGTGGTCAACCTCGGCCACGGCGTACCCCCGACCACCGACCCGCAGGTGCTCACCGACCTCGTGGCATATATCCACGAACGCACCGCGCAGGCATAGGATAAATAACGATAAATAGACAGCGCAGATGCTGGACACCCTCCGGCATCTGCACCGAACATCTGCACCCCGAACCAACCACCACACCCGTTACCGCAATGGGCAACTCCACTGCACGCAGACCAAAGGAGAACCACCATGGGCCACACCAACCAGGCACCGCACCGCACCGCACAGGTCAGTTCCTCCGCCGCGCCCCAGAACGCACGAGCTTTCACCCGCAACGAGAAGGCACCCACCGCCATCGTCATCGGCGGCGGCCCCTCCGGCCTGATCTCCGCACGCCGCCTCGCCGCAGCCGGTATGCGCGTCACCCTGCTCGAACAGCGCCACCACCTTGGCGGTGCCGTTGGTGCCCACGAAGTTGGCGGCCTTCTGCTGGACTCCGGCGCAGAATCCTTCGCAACCCGCAGCCCCATTGTCAGCGACCTCGTCAAGGAACTCGGCCTGGGCGACCAGATCGTCACCCCCAACTCCTACGGCTCCTGGCTGTACCTGCCGCAGGGCGCCCGTCGCACCCCCAGCACCGGCATCATGGGCATCCCCGGCAATGTGAACGATAAGTCGCTGATCCCCGTCATCGGTAAGAACGGTCTGCGCCGCGCCCAGGTGGACAAGTTCCTCCCCGTCTCCGCAGGCGAGAACGCGAAGACCCTCGGTGAGCTCGTGCGCATCCGCATGGGCCAGAAAGTGCTCGACAACCTCGTCGCACCCGTAGTCTCCGGCGTGTACTCCACCCACCCCGACAAGCTCGACGTCGATGCGACCATCCCCGGTCTGCGCGAAGCCTTCCGCAAGCACCGCTCCCTCGCCGCCGCAGCGCACGCTTTCCGCTCGGCAGCCCCCGCAGGCTCACAGGTCGCCGGCATCGTGGGCGGCATGAACCAGCTGTCCGAACGTCTCGTCGAAGACCTGTACGCCTCCGGTGTTCGCATCGTCACCGGATTCGACGTCATCGCCGTTGACCGCGACGAATCCACCGGCCAGTGGTTCATCATCCAGCGCCACACCACCGACGGCGAAAACACCCCCCTCTACGCCGACTACCTGGTGCTCGCCACCGACGGCCCGACCGTGGCACGACTCATCGGCCCGCACGTCTCCACCGCACTACCCGCCCTGGAACCCGGCCCCGAAGTCGCCCTCGTCACGCTCGTCGTCGACGCCCCTGCCCTGGACAAGCACCCCCGCGGCACCGGCCTGCTTGTCTCCGAAGAAGCCACCGCCGTACGCGCCAAGGCACTCACCCACGCCACCGCCAAATGGCAGTGGGTCGCCGAGGCCGCAGGCCCCGGACGCCACGTGGTACGCCTGTCCTACGGCCGAGGCGGCGAAGACTCCCGCTTCTCCGAAGTCGCCCTCGCAGACGAGCAGCTCATCACCCTCGCCCTGCGCGACGCAAGCCGCATGATGGACGTAGCCCTCACCCACAACAACCTCGTTGACGCGGACGTCGTACGCTGGCGCGGTGTACTACCCGCCTCCACCCCCGGCCACCGCGACCGAGTCAAGGAATTCCGTGAACGCGCCAGCGAACTCGGAACCCTCAGCACCGTTGGCTCCTGGGCGGCAGGCTCCGGCCTGGTCTTAACCGTCAAAGACACCTACGAGCAGATGGACCGCCTCATCTACCATGCGGCGCAGGACTGGGAAGGCGTCACCTCCCCGAAAGCCGCAACCGCCAAGTAGACGGCGCAGCGGCGGCAGAAGCTCAGCCAATAACTCAGCCCAGCCAGTAACTAGACCAAAAAATTGAGAAAACGCGCAGCTACGGAAGCCGCGCCTCCAGCACAGCGAACCCTCGCTGAAGAAAGGAACACACAATGTCTCACGATCACGCAGCACACGGCCACGGCGGCGCACACGGCGCAGGTCAGGGCGGCTACACCCACGCAGGCCACGGCTACGGCGGCGCACCCAAGGGCTACGCAGTCCAGCACTCCGCAGCCGACGAAAACCGTCGCGGCCGCGAAGAAGGCGAAACCCTGCACTACGCCCTGTACACCGTCTTCGCACGCTCCGGCGCACGCCCGGCAGAGGCTAACACCGACGAGGCTCGTGCCGAATTCGAGAAGGTTGTTGAGCAGCTGGCCGCCGAGGGTGTGACCCTGCGCGGCATCTACGACGTCTCCGCAATGCGCGACAACGCCGACGTCATGATTTGGACCCACGGCCAGAACCCCGAAAAGCTGCAGGCAGCAGTCCGCAAGATTCGCCGCACCGCACTGTTCGCAGGCACCACCATCGTCTGGTCCACCATGGGCGTACACCGCGAAGCAGAGTTCACCCGCAACCACGCCCCCGCCTACGCACGCGGCAAGGCACCTGAAACCTGGGTCTGCGTCTACCCCTTCGTACGCTCCTACGACTGGTACTACATGAACCCCGAACGACGTGCAGAAATGCTCAAGAACCACGGTATGAAGGCCATCGACTTCCCGCAGGTTCTGGCAAACACCGTCGCATCGTTCGGCCTGAACGACTACGAATGGGTCCTCGCCCTCGAAGCACCCGAACTCGTGGACCTCGTCGACCTGATGCGTCACTTCCGCAACACTGAAGCACGCCTGCACGTTCGCGAAGACACCCCCTTCTACACCGGCCGCCGCATCGGCGCAGACGAAGTAGCAGAGGTTCTGGCGTGAGCCATCAGCCGAACAACGGCGTAACCCTCAACGGCACGCTCCTGCCGGACGACGTGGTACCCAACCGCACCGACCCGGCGAACACCGCCTCCAACGGCCCCGCCGTGCTCAACGAGCAGACCCTCGGCGACTACCGAAGCGAACGTAGCATCACCCGTGAACGTGCCGAAGAGGTGCGCCCCTACGACCTGGTGATTCTCTCCTCCTTCGGTGGCCCCGAGGGGCAGGAGGACGTCATCCCGTTCCTTCGCAACGTGACCGCTGGCCGCGGCATCCCGGATGAGCGCCTCGAAGAGGTCGCCACCCACTACCGCGCCAACGGCGGCATCTCGCCCATTAACGAGCAGAACCGTGCCCTGCTCGCCGCGCTGCAGCAGGCGCTCGCTGAACGCGGCCCGCACATCCCAATCACCTGGGCGAACCGCAACTGGAAGCCCTACGTGAAGGACGTGCTCGCCGAAGCCTACGAGAACGGGCACCGTAATGTGCTCGTGCTGGCGACCAGCGCCTACCCGGGCTACTCGAGCTGCCGCCAGTACCGTGAAGACTACGGCATGGCGATTGAGCAGCTCGGCCTGGAAGGTCGCGTGCACGTGGGTAAGATTCGTCAGTTCTTTGACGTGCCCGGCTTCTCCCGCGCTTTCGCTGACGGGCTGAAGGACGGCCTCGCCACGGTGCGTGAGCGGCTTGCCGCACGCGATAGCGGTTCGCTGAACCCGCGCCTGCGCATCATGTTCTGCACCCACTCGGTGCCGACCTCCGCGGCGAACGAGGCAGGCCCGCGCGGTGTGAACTACGAGGGCGGCTCCGCCTACGTGGAGAAGCACCTGCAGGTCGCTCGCGCCGTGCTTTCGCTGGTTCGCGATGAGGCCCCGCAGCTTCTGCAGAACGTCGAATGGGAGCTGGTGTACCAGTCCCGTTCCGGCCCGCCGTCCATGCCGTGGCTGGAACCGGACGTCAACGACGCCCTGGAGGCGCTGCCCACCCCCGCCAACCCGGCGGAGGACGGCGAAGCCCCTGTGGAAGGCGTCGTGCTGGTGCCTCTCGGCTTCGTCTCCGACCACATGGAAGTCAAGTGGGATTTGGACACCGAGGCGCTGGATACCTGCGAACGCCTGGGCGTGGTTGCCGTGCGCACCCCCACCCCGGGTACGCATCCGGCGTACGTGGAGTCGCTGCGCCGCCTCATTGAGGAGCGCGTGGAAAACGGCGTTTCAGCCGACCTGCGCCCCGAACGTGAGAGCGTCCTCGCCCCGAGCGCGAGCGGTCAGTACGGCTGGTTCGACGAGTGCGACCCCGGCTGCTGCAAGCCCGGTCGCGGTGCGCCGAAGCCGGTCATCGCTGAGTACGCAGCCGCTGCTGATACCGCCGAGTCTGAGGAAGCTCCCGCCAGCCGCTCCGGTGGATGCGGCTCCGGCGGATGCTGCTCCCACTAACGCCACCCCTGTAGCTCCGGCTCGCCCCAACACCCCCCTAACCGGGGTGTGCGGGCGGGTCGGAGCCGCACTGCCTACAAGCCCACACACAGCTGCGGCGCACACAGTTGCAGGCACAGCTCAACGCACAGACACACACGCCTACGGGCTATCACACACATCACCGATAAGGAGAGATATGAGCCATCACGAGTACATCTTGGGCACCCGCGGATCTGCTCTCGCCCTGACCCAAAGCCGTATTGCCGCTGAAACCGTCACCTCCCTCTACACCGAACACCAGGCACACCACGGCGCCGCAGATGCCGAGGTCGTGGACTTCACCCTGCGCACCGTCAAAACCGAAGGCGACGTGCTCACCGGCCCCCTGGCAACCCTCGGCGGCACCGGCGTATTCGCTGCGGCACTGCGCCAGCGTCTGCTCGACGGTGAGAACGCCTCCGAAGAAAACCGCGTGGACATGGCAGTGCACTCCCTCAAGGACCTGCCCTCCGCACCCTGCCCCGGCCTGGTGGTTGCCGCAACCCTCAAGCGCGAAGACCCCCGCGACGCCCTCGTGGCACGCGATGGTCTGACCGTCGACACCCTGCCGGAAGGCTCCCGCGTGGGCACCGGCTCACCCCGCCGCGCCGCACAGCTGCGCGCCCTGCGCCCCGACCTGGAAATCGTGGACATTCGCGGTAACGTGGGTACCCGCATCGGCCGCGTGAAGGGCCTGGAAGAGCACGCCGGTAAGCAGGTCGTGCTCCGCCAGAACACCGAAACTTCCGAACGCGCCGACCACGGCGTAGGCACCGAACGCAGCGGTGACTGCGACGCCGTGGTGCTCGCCGTCTCCGGCCTCAAGCGCCTGGGCAAGGAAGAACTCATCACCGAGTACCTTGACCCCACCCGCATGCTGCCCGCCCCCGGCCAGGGTGCACTCGCCCTGGAAGTACGCGAAAGCGAATTCGAGAACCCGGACCCCGCCGTACTCGCCGACCCCGAGGTTGCGCGCCCGGTGCGTGCCCTCGGCCGTGCCCTGCTTGCCGCAAACCACCACGAAACCCGCCTCGCCGTCAGCGCCGAACGTGCCCTGCTGCGCCGCCTCGAAGCCGGATGCGCCGCACCCATCGGCGCGTACGCGCACGTGGTTGAAGGCGACCTGGTGCTTAACGTTGTGGTGGCGTCCCCGGACGGCACCGACATGCTGCGCCACACCTCGGCAACCGCCGAACTGGATGTGCCCGGCGCCGAACGCCTGGGCGTGCGCGTGGCAGAAGACCTGCTGCAGATGGGTGCCGCCGTCCTGGCCGGATTGGACCTGAAGTAGGCGTCATGTCTGCCCCGCCTTCTGATACCCCGCGTTCTGAATCCCTGCAGGTTGATACCCCGCAGGCTGATGTCCCGCGCACGGTTCTGCTGACCCGCTCCGCCGCCCAGGGCGCCGCCTTCGCACGCGCCCTCACCGAGGAATGCACACAGAACGGGTTAGGGGAGCCCCTGGTACTCTTCGCCCCGCTACAGCAGGCACGCACCGTCAAACCGGGCGCAGACGACGCCGCAGTGCTGGAGGCGCTCGCCTCCGGTCACTATGCGTGGGTGAGCTTCACGAGCGCCAACACGGTTCGCGCCTGCGCCGAGCTGTGGGGTGCGGAGTTTGCCCGTGCCTGCGCCAGCGGGGGAGTGCGCATCGCCTGCGTGGGTGCGGCAACCGCCCGCGCCGTACACGCCCAGCTGGGGCTGGGCACGGATTTTCAGCCGCAGGTGCAGAGCGCCGCCGGTATGCTCGCGGAGTTTGAACGCCCCGCCCCCGTAGACCCCGCAGCTAATCCCGCCGCGACTGATTCAGCTGCAGTGCTGGTTCTGGAAGGCTCCAACGCCCGACCGACCCTGCGTGAAGGCCTCAAAAACCTGGGCTGGGACAGCCGCCGCTGCGTGCTCTACGACATGGTGCCCGCCGAGCAGGTGGCGCCCGGTGAGCTGAGCCTCAGCACCGCCCGCGCGCTCGTGCAGGGGAATGCCGTAGATGCCACCAACCCGGAAACCCCCGCCCCGGAAACCCCCGCACCGGATGTGCTGGTGGTGACCGCCCCCTCCCGCCTGCACGCCCTACTCGACGGCGCACCCGCGCTACCGCCCGAATCGGTGCCGCCGGTGGTTACGATTGGGGCGAGTACCGCCTCCGCATGCCGCGCCCTGAACCTGCGCTACGTGCAGGCCGATTCGCCGTCACCGCAGGATTTGGCGCGCGCCGCTGCATCCCTCATCTACTAAGACCACATATTTTTATCGAGTTTTCAGGAGAGATCATGAACCTCACCCGCCGCCCGCGTCGCCTGCGCACCACTGCAGCCATGCGTTCCCTCGTCGCTGAGACCACCCTGCGCCCCTCGCAGCTGATTCAGGTGTTCTTCGTTCGCGACGGCATCGACGAGCCGCAGCCGATTCGTTCGATGCCCGGCCAGTACCAGCACACCCTGGAGAGCATCATCCCCGCCGTGCGTGAGGCGTACGAGGCGGGCATCCGCTGCATTGACCTGTTCGGCATTCCCCGTGATGAGGATAAGGATGAGGTCGGCTCGACCGCCTGGGATCCGCAGGGCATCCTGAACCGTGCGATTGCGGTGTGCCGTGAGGAGTTCGGCGACGACCTGGTGGTCATGGCTGATACCTGCCTGGATGAGTTCACGAGCCACGGCCACTGCGGCGTGCTGGTTGATGACGGCCATGGCACGCTCGTGGTGGATAACGATCAGACTGTGGAGCTGTACTGCAAGATGGCGGTTTCGCAGGCGCGTGCGGGTGCGCACACGGTGTCCCCGTCGGGCATGATGGACGGCCAGATTGCGGCGATGCGTGCCGCCCTGGACGAGGCCGGCTTTGAGGATGTGTCGATTCTGGCGTATTCGGCGAAGTACGCTTCGGCGTTCTTTGGTCCGTTCCGTGACGCGGTAGAGTCGACCTTCAAGGGCGACCGTAAGACCTACCAGCAGGATCCGGCGAACCGCCGCGAGTCGCTTCTGGAGGTGCGCGCTGACCTGGAGGAGGGCGCCGACATGGTCATGGTGAAGCCCGCCGGCAGCTATCTGGATATTGTGCGTGAGGTGGCGGATTTTTCGCCGGTGCCGGTGGCGGCGTATCAGGTGTCGGGTGAGTACGCGATGATTGAGGCGGCTGCGGCGAACGGCTGGATTGACCGTAAGGCTGTGGTGTTGGAGTCGCTGCGTTCGATTCACCGTGCCGGTGCGGACGTTATCCTGACCTATTACGGTACGGAGGCGGCAGGCTGGCTGCGCGAGCAGGACGCCTAACACCCTCCCTCCCTCATTAATGCCGAGAAGCCACATGTGTTTCGAAAAGCCACTTCTTTGGTGGCTTCTCGAAACACATGTGGCTTTTCGCCGTTTATGGTTGTTCATTGTTGATGGGCTTGTACCCGAGGGAGGTGCACACAACGTTGCCGTTGGTGAAGTATTCCGCGAGTTTCTCCCGGTCGGCGGGGGAGCGCAGGTCCGCCCAGCGTTCCTGCTCCAGGTAGAACGCAACCTGGGAGGTCAGGCAGACGACCCGCTCATCGTGCACCGCCACAATGTGCCTGCGCAGCCACGGTATGCGCTGAGCGAGGTTCGGTGGGATCTTGGACGGCACCTTGATTTCTATCTGCCATTGCGACGGTTCGTAGAAGGGCGGCTTGATCTGTTCGGGGTTCTTCGGGAAGACGCAGAACTCCTCAATATCGGGGTAACGGTACTTCTTCGCCGGCAGGAAAAGCCGCCCAACGTAGAACGAATCGGGGTTGAACAGCAAGTAGACCTTCAAATAATGCCAACGCAACGCTAGCGCCGCTGCGGCTGTAACCGCCAGCATAATTGAGGCACCACCGATAGGCATTGGCGGGGTGTACAAAATCGTCCAGCCGACCAGCGAGTAGAGGAAGACGACGATTGCCAGCACCAGCGCCACCACTACGGTCACGCAGAGCCCCATGTGGAGTCTAGGCGTCGAACGCACCGGTTTAGCTTGGGGATGTGCGTCCTGCGGAGCAAAGAACGCGTCAATACGGTTCAGCATTTCGCCCAGGACTCGGGGCATACCCGCGGTGTGGTTATCGAGGTTGAAGTAGCGGGAGCTACGCCAAATGAAGCGGCTCCAGCACGCACCCAGGTAGACCATGTAGAACGGCAACACTAGTGCCGGTAGCAGGATACCGTCACGGGCAATGTCCTTGTACAGCAGAAAGATGGACCGCGCGATAACGCAAGCCCATACGTACATGACGGCGTGCATCCACGCCTCAAACTTAGATACGCCAGAAATGCTATCGAGTTCTTTCCTGGCGCGGGTGAGGTTGGAACGTAGCTTATGTTTGGGGAGCGGGTCGCCGTCCAGGGAGCGGCGTTCGGCGTACCTCATCGCTTTGTCTACGGGGGAGCCCTTGTAGAAAACGTGCAGCCGCCTCGCTTCTTCCTTGCTCATGGTTGAGGAGTAGGCGATATCGACTGCTACGCACACCACCAGGTACAGCAGGAAGGCTATGAGCCATATGTAGCGCAACGGCTCTAGGGGTATCCCCAAAGCGCTTAGCTCCATGAATTGTCCTCTCTACGGGTATCGGTGATGATGTGTCTACGGTGCTCAGAAGCCACATGTGTTTCGAAAAGCAACATAAAACGTGGCTTCTCGAAACACATGTGGCTTCTCGCGATATAAGAACGGTATAGGAGCTTACTTGTACTGCGCCTTCTGGAAGGACGCGCGGCGTGCCGCCTCCTCCGCATGCTTACCGGCAGGCTTATACCCCATGGTCGTGCAGATGACGCGGCCGTTCACAAAGTACTTCGCCAACATTTCACGGTCCGCCGGCGAATCCAGCTGCGCCCAGCGTCCCTGCTCAATATTGAACGCAATCTGCGCCACCAAACAATCAATCTGGTGATCATTCAGCGAATAGTCATGCTTGCGGCCGCCGGGGAGCAGAATCTCCAGCGTCCACTGGCTCGCGTCCTTCGGGTTCAGCTTGATAGCGTCCGGGTTCTTCGGGTACACACGGAACGCACGAACCTCAGAGTAGGGGCGGGACTTCGCCGGAAGGAGCAGACGCCCAGCCTGGAACGAATCCGGGTTGTACAGCACGTAATCGCGGCTACGCATCAGCAATATGATGATCAGCAGAACGCCCGCCGCCAGCAAGAACCAGGATGCGTGACCGATATAGATTGCTTCCCAATCCTCGTCGATGCTCCAGCCAGCCAGCGAAACTAAGAAGACCGAGGCGAGCAGGAACGCAATACCACCGAGGATCCAGTAGGCGGTGCGGTCGTCACGAATCGGCTCCACGCCCGGCACCGTGCCGCGCACACGGAACGGTGCGCTCAGCTTACCCAGCGTCGCCGAGTAGATGCGCGGCATGCCCAGCACACGGTCATCCTTGCTGTATCCGCGAACTGCACGCCACTGACGGCGGCCAATACGCGCACCCAGATACACCATGAGGAACGGCAGAAGCAGCGCCGGCAGTACAACGCCGTCATACACGATATCCCAGTACAGGCTGAAAGTGGAGACCGCCACAATCCAGCCCCACAGGTACATGACCGTGTGGAACCAGCCGCTAAACACGCCGGCGCCCTCAATAGAATCCAGCTTCTTCTTCGCCTTCTTCGTGGCGCTACCCTTGCGGGAGGAGCTCAGCGGCGCACCCATCGCGGTGCGTTCCGCGGTGGCGCGGCGCGCCTCATCAACGGGCGAGCCGGACACCTCAAGGTACAGTTCGGCTGCCTTCTCCTTCTTGATGGGCACCGGGTAGGCGATATCCACCAGCAGGCACAAGCCCAGGTACACCATGAAGGCGATCAGCCACACGTCGCGTAGCTGCTCCATAGGCAGTCCCAGAGCGCTCAGATCCATGAGCGGCTCACCTCCTTACGTCTCTCAAACTCCTACGCGGATGCGGCAGCAGCTGCGGCAGCCGGAAGAGCCGAGATGATACGGTCCATCGCCTCATCGTCGTGGGCGGCAGAAACGAACCACGCCTCGAATGCGCTCGGCGGCAGGTACACGCCGGATTCGAGCATGGAGTGGAAGAACGCGTTGTAGCGGCTGGTTGCCGAGGCCTTGATGTCGGCGTAGTTGTGCACGCCCTCCTGAGAGGTGCCGAACGCGACCGAGAAGAGGTTACCGGCGCTCTGGATGGAGTGGTCCACACCGGCGGCGTTGAACGCCTCGGTCAGAGCCTGCTGCAGCTGGGCGCTACGCGAATCCAGGTGCGCGTAGACGGCGGCATCAGCCAGGGTCAGGGTCGTAATGCCCGCCGCAACCGACAGCGGGTTACCGGAGAGAGTACCCGCCTGGTAGACCGGACCGACCGGCGCCAGGTGCTCCATGACCTCACGCTTACCGGCCAGCGCCGCGATGGGCATACCGCCACCAATGACCTTGCCGAACGTGAAAATATCGGGAACCCAGCCGCCATCCTCGGGAGCCGCGTAACCCCAGTAACCAGCCGAAGACACACGGAAACCGGTCAGCACCTCATCAAAAATGACGAGCGCACCATTCGCGTGAGCAATCTCGTGCAGGCCACGGTTGAAACCGGGCTCGGGGGTCACCACACCCATGTTGCAGGGCGCCGCCTCAGTGATAATTGCGGCAATCTGACCCTCGTGGTTCGCGAACGCCTCACGTACAGCGTCCAGGTCGTTATAGGGCAGAACGATGGTCTCCGCGGCGGTTGCGGCAGTCACGCCGGCAGAACCCGGCAGCGCCAGGGTAGCCACACCCGAACCAGCCTCAGAGAGCAGCGCATCCACGTGACCGTGGTAGCAGCCCGCGAACTTAATAATCTTGTCGCGACCGGTCACACCGCGCGCCAGACGAATCGCAGTCATGGTCGCCTCAGTACCGGTCGACACCATACGCACCTGATCAATAGCGCCAGGAATCACTGCGTTAATACGGTTGACCACCAGCTCAGCCAGCTCAGCCTCCGGCGCGCTCGCCGCACCAAACGACAGGCCGCGCTCAGCCGCCTGCTGAACGGCCTCCACGACCTGCGGGTGCGCGTGGCCCAGAATCGACGGGCCCCACGAGCAGACCAAGTCAACGTACTCGTTGCCGTCCGCATCGTACAGGTACGCGCCCTTAGCCTTCGCCGCAAACGCAGGAGTGCCGCCCACAGAATTGAAGGCGCGCACCGGGGAATTCACGCCGCCGGGAATCACCGCGCGAGAACGCTCAAACAGCTTCTCGCTGGCTTCGTGGTGCAGCGGGTGGGTAGAGGAAGGAGTCATCGTATCGGTGCCTTTCAACAGGGACGGCGAACTAAAGAATTACAAGGGACGACGCACGGCAGGCGACAGAGCCCGCACGTTACTAACGTCCCGTCCCTAACCATCATAGGCGCTACAGATGAACCGCAGGTGACAAGCACCTGAACGTACCGAAAGGTGACGATAAAACACAACAGACAAGTTAGGGAACAGAGAGGATGCGCAACGCGCTAACGCAGGTGCCGGTCAGTATCCAGACGGTTGAGCACCTGAGTGTCCTGATCGAACAGCCAGTTCTTATCAAAGAGCAGACGCACAAACGCCAGGCCCATACCCAACGCCATGAAAATCAGCAGGGACTGCACGAAACCGCTCGCCGCCGAGTACATGTCACCGCTAGCAAAATGCGACATCGAACGGTAGAACGGAACACCCGGAACCATCGTCACCACCGCCGGAACCGACAGGGAAATACGGGTGTACTTGCGCTGATGCAGCGGCGCCACAATCTCAGCCAAAATGCCCACACCAAACACGGCAATCGTCGCTGCCATATGCGCGGGCATACCCGCCTCCACCATATGAATACGAACGGGGTTCGCCACCGCAGCAATCACGCCACCCCACACACACGCCACCGGAGAAGCGGCAAAAAGCATCGCGAAGCCAGCCGCCGCAACACCCGAGGAAAGCACCTGCAACACTAAATACAGGGTCGGGTCAAGGTTAAGAGGCGCAGGAGCCGCTAACGGCAGGTGGAAGAGCGAACCCAAAACCCACACCGCAAACGACGCACTCAGCAACAACAAACCCACATAGGTTAGACGCGAAATACCCGCCAAAAAGTCCATGCGGGAAATATCGAGCATGCCCGTCACCATGGGGAAACCGGGCACCAAGAACAGTACCGACGAAATGAAACCAATCATATGGTTCGGGCTAATCCAACCCACCGCGACCAGCACATTAACAATCGCAATGTACAGGCCCGCCGCCAGGAAGCCGCACGCCATCCACGTTGCCAAATGGCTCACCCCGCGCTTGAGCAGGGTCGAACGCAAAAACTGGCCGGCACCCGCCGCGAAGAACACCACCGTGCACTCCACCAGACCGCCACGGTTCAAGAACGCGAACCCGGCACACGCCACCGCCGACGCCAGCGCCAACATCCAGCGGGTGTACAGAGGCTTCGCCGAATCGATACGGTCCAGCTCGGCGTTCGCCTCCGCAGGGGTGATCTTTTCAGGAAGCTCAGAAATGAACTTACCCAACTGATCCAGCTTATGAGCGTTAATGCCCATCGTGCGCTGCTCAGCCACCTCAGTACGGAAATTACCGTCAGTGTACGAAGAGGTCGAAATTTCGGTGAAGGTCACCTGCGCGTGATGCTCCTTCAACCCCACAGCCTTCGCCAAACGCGCCATCGACGCCTTAATACGGTATGCGCTCGCACCCGACTTCATCAGGATGCGGCCTAGGCGGAGCACCACCTGAGACTGCGCCACCAAATGCTCATGAGCCAGACGGGTAGACCCCAGATAAATACTGCGCGTATTAGTGTCAGGGTACGGCTCGGTAGTGCGGGGCTGATCATCCATGAGAGGCCTTCCGGGTCGTGCTATTCGTGTAGGTGTGGTTCCTTATCTAGCATAGGGGAGAAGCCCAAGCGGGGATAGTGTCAGCCCGTCAGTAAAAGAGAGGTGTTTGGGGATGCTGCCTAGGTTTTTAGCGGCGCAGGTTTAGCGGCGCACAGGCCAGCGGCCGTCAATGACCTCAGATTCCTTACCCGGCTGCGTACGCAACCACGCCTGGAAGCTTGCCGCCTGCTCCGCCGCCCACTGAATCTGCTGCTCGTGCAGCTGGCGCGCATCCACGTTGAGAACCTCGGGGAACTGCTCGGTCAGCTTCACCAGCAGACGCTCCGCCGCCAGGGCATCATCAGCGGAGGTGTGCGCGTTCTCCAGGGAGACACCGTACTCGGCGGCAAGAACCTCAAGGGTGCGCTTGCCGCGCTTACGCGGAATCACGTGCTTATGCAGAACGTACGGGTCGAGCACCACACCGGGCGGCAGCTCACCGTTGGCAATATTGTGGCGCAGCATCTCGTGGTGCAGCACCGAAAAATCGTAGGCGGCATTGAACGCAATAATCGGCACACCGTCAAGGTTCAGCGCACCAATCGCACCGGCAAGCTCCCACACGACCTCGCTGGCGGGACGGCCGTGCTCACGCGCGTACTCGGTGGTGATGCCGTGCACGGCGGCGGCACCGGCGGGAATCTCAACGCCGGGGTCGGCAAGCCACTCGCCACGGCGCACCACATTACCCTGAGGGTCCAGCAGGATCAGGGAAGCAGTCACGATGCGGGCGGTGGTGACGTCCACACCGGTGGTTTCAAGGTCAAAAGTGGCGCGCAGGCCGTTCATCCAGGTCATGCTATAAGACTAACCCAGCGGCGGTGCAGGCGCGTGCCCGGTCGTCACGCGGCTGTGGATAAGTGAGAAATGGTTCTTTCTCCTGCTATATAACCTGTTCGGAAGCAACGTTAACGTCTGTACGTAAGCTGTGGAAGATGACCATCAATTAGCTCAGGTACCCTAGCCTGTATTTGGAATCTCTGTCTAAGAAACCGAAAAGATAGACTACCTGATGAGGTGATGAGAGAATTTGAAGGTATCATATATTTACTGAAGTTTTGCACCCTGGGACATGGAGGTTCCAAATTTAAGAGTAAGATAATTTTTAGCTATTCTAAATGGTTTCATCGGATTTTATTTTAGTTAGGAGAATATTGTGAAATGTTGTATTTATAATATGGGGCCAGTTCGATATGCTGAATACTCCCTTGAAAAATTCAATATTATATGTGGTATGAATAATACAGGTAAAACATATGTCACATATAGTTTGTTTGGGTTTTTAAGTGGCTGGGAAGGGATTTTCGATTCTTTTGCATCTCGTAGTGGGTTCAATGTTAAATCAATTAACCTGAAAGATCTTTTGAAGATGAGAGAATCGAAGGTTGATTTGGGAGAGTATATTAATCCATCTTCGGGGGATGTTTCCTTGTTGCAAGAATTTTTAGATGGGTTGTGCAATGTTTACTCGCGAAGTTTGGATGCTATATTTGCTGCCGAAGGTGCTAAATTTACCGATAGTTATTTGCGAATCCATTTGGATGAATCGGATATTCAGAAAATACGTGAATCGCAATGGGTGCTGGACGTAAATATTCCTGTCCCGTCGGAGACTGGGGATGATTGGGAGAACTTAGCTATCTCTGCCGAGAAAAAAGAAGGCGAATTGTGTGTGTATTTCAGGTTGAAAGACATGGCAAGTAATGGTCTTTTGGCTTTATCTACCTTCAGTTCTAAAAAAATTAGGAGAATTGATGATGGGATATCGTTTGCGCTTATAAGATGTATTCTAAAATCTGTTTTTCCTCGGCCATATATATCAAGCGCTGAGAGGACGGGAATTGTCACGTTCCGAGATGGATTGATGATTGCTAGCCAGAATTTTGTTTCGTCAATAGTGTCTAAGATGAAAAATCGCGGTGATAGTAGAAATAGGGCTATGCGTGATTCCTTGTTTAGCGAGGAGATTTCTGTTGATCAACAGTATGATTTCGAATATCCTTCTGCGATTCAGTCTAATATCGACTTTATGACGAGGATTAAAAATGTCATTAAGAAGGATGGTTACATTAATAAAAATCATAAAAATATCCTTGAATATTTCTTGAATATTAGTGAAGGTGAATATCGATATTCAAATTCATCTATTGGTTACTATTTATCAAAGGGAGAGGGTAAATCAAAAAAGCGAAATAATCGCTTTAGTCTTGACGAAGTGTCTAGCTCGGTTAGAGCGCTGGTTGATTTGTGGTTCTATCTTCGTTATTATGCCCGCAAGGGGGATTTGTTGATAATTGACGAACCTGAATTGAATCTGCATCCCCGAAATCAACGTCTGATGGCCCGTCTTTTGGCAATGATTTCCCAAGCAGGAATCAGTATTCTTATTACAACTCATAGTGAGTATATTCTTCGAGAGTTGAACTATCTAATTCGCCTGTATTCCGTGTGGGACAATGTGGAGCATGATAACAGCCTTGTCGCAGGATATGATGAATCCATGTTGCTTAATTATCAAGAAGTGAATGTTTGTGTTACTGGTAGGAATAGTATCCTTGTTCCAGGATATAAGAAGAAGACTAGAGTGAATACTCTGTCCAAGGTTGAAATTGATGAGTATGGAATTAAGCTGGATTCATTTAATGATGTGATAGATGAAATGAATAAATTGGAAGATTATATCTACTGGGGATTGGAATGATTACTCTATTTGAAAATCTTTTCGGTAGAGAAATAATTAATTTGCCAAGTGGTGCTGATGGCAATTTTTTTCTTAAGGAGTCAGCACGTCCGGATTACCCTGGATATACTCTTCAAATTAGAGGTCTATCGAAAAGGGCATATATGATTGGAATAGACGAGCACTTTAAGGTGGATTCTATTTTTGGAAGTTGTCATTCGCAGGCAAAACGCCCCGACTATCTAATTGTTGACCCCGATAATTCCGTCGCTTGCGTTATTGAATTAAAGGGAGCGGTTAGTTGGGGCACTCTGAGGCGATCCGATATCGTAAGTCAGTTGAAGGGAGGAGAGGCGTTCCTGAAATACTGTGATATTCTAATTAAAACTTTTGTTTCGGGTAAAAGTGATGACTCCTGCGACTCTCCGTGTCGATGGTGTGATAAGGAATATAAATCTCATGGATATAAAATTCGATATATTTGCATTTATGGTCTTGGTGCTTGCAATCGTATAAATGGCAAAAATAAATATGTGGGTGCCGGGGCTCCTAAGCGAAGAGTTGGGCCTCCTCGGAATAGGAATGCTAAGTCTAATAATACTGAAAATACTCCGGATAATTTTGCCAAGCTTGGTCCTGCAGACCTCCACTTTAGCGGTGATTCTGAGTGTGTGGAGATTCATTGGAGTCAAGTTTTAGGTGGAGATAACAACTAGAGGACTCTCGGGAGGAAAATAATGACGGGCGGCGGGATGAACCCGCCGCCCACCCGATAGACTGAAACCATGACAACCCAACTTCTCACCGGCATCCCCGGAACCGGTAAAACCCACCACCTCACCGAACGCGCCCTGCGCTACCTCGCCGACGGGAACGACCCCGCCCGCCTGCTCATCCTCGCACCCACCCGCACCGCCGCGACCCGCATGCGAGACACCATCGCCGCATCCAGCGACCGCAGCCTCTCTGTAGCACCCACCCGCGCCTGGGCCGCATACGCCTTCGACCTGCTCAAACGAGCCCAAACCCGCGGGCTGCTCAGCGGCGTAGAAGGCAACCTCAAACTCCTCTCCGGCCCCGAACAAGACGTCATCATCGGCGAACTACTCGCCAACCACGCCGAAGGCATCGCACCCGGACCCGCCTGGCCCGACGTACTCCGCGACGCCCTCGCAACCCGCGGCTTCCGCCACGAAATCCGCGACTTCTTCGACCGCATGGCAGAATACGACCTCACCGCCGAAGACGTACACGCCCTCGCCACCGAACACAACCAGCCCGCCTGGCACGCCCTCGCCCAACTGCACACCGAATACCGTGCCGTGCGAGCCCTCCGCGCCAAAAACGCCTACGACCCGGCAGTACTCATCAACGACGCCTGCCGGCTGCTACTGCGCGCCCCCGAATTCCTCGCCGAAGAACGCCGCCGCTACGACCTGATCCTCATCGACGACGTGCAGGAACTCAGCCCCTCTATCTACCGGCTGCTGCGCCTCATCGCCGCAGAAGTCGCCCCCGCAGACGCCGCGCACCTGGCTGAAACCCACCCCGACCTCTTCGCTGAAGGCCCCCAGGTTGTCATGACCTACAGCGACGAAGCCGTCGTCCAGGGCTTCCGAGGCGCCCGCCCCGACCTCGTTACCACCCTGCAGGCAAGCTTCCCCAGCACGCGCACCCGCACGCTCACCACCTCGTACCGCCTGCCCGCACTCATGATGCCGCTCGTGGCGGACATTCGCCGCCGCCTGCCGCGCTACACCCGATTCGTGCCGCTCACCGCTGAGCAGGAAGGGACAAAGAATGGTGTGCAGGAGGGGGTAAAGAACGGCGCAAAGAATGGTGCTCCCGCAACCGCGACCTTCGGACGCATCAACACCACCCCCGCCGACGAAGCCCTCACCTGGGGCACCGCCGACGAACCGCTGCTGCATCTGGGCGCCGACGGCAAAATCCTCGACCCCGCACACTCCCGCACCGCACCCGCCGGCGTGTATAAGTATGCGCTCTCCAGCTCTCAGGACGAGGCGAACCTCATCGCCCAAATGCTGCTCGAAGAACGCATCTACGGCAACCATCCCTACCGCGAGTCCGCCATTATCGTGCGTAGCAGCGCGGACGTGGCACGCATCCGCCGCGTGCTCTCCTCGAACGGTATTCCCTCGCGTACCTCCGCGGCGCTCGTGCCGGTGCGCGACGAGCCCGCCGTACGTCCCTTCCTCGATGCGCTCAGCCTGCTCGTCTACGCCCGCAAGCGCGGCGAGAAGGCGCTGAATCCCGCCGTGCACATGCCCGCTGGAGGTAGCGCAGAAGGCACGGGGGCGGCCGAGCGCGGCGGCTATGAGGCCCTCAGCGCCTCCGAAGCTGAAGAGCTCATGCGCCGAAGCCTCGACGACGTCATCGCCGAAGAAAGCCGCGCCAACCCCCTCGGCGGCGCGCAGAGCGCCATCACCCTGCTCACCTCCCGGCTCGGCGGCGCATCCAGCATGGACGTGCGACGACTCCGCCAGCAGCTACGATCCATCGAACTGCAAAGCGGCGGCCACCGCCCCAGCGACGACCTGCTCCTCGGCGCCCTGCTACACCCCGAAACCCTCCCCGAAGAGGGCGTAGGACGCGCCGTGCACCGCATCGCAGCCGTGCTCTCCGCCGGACGTAAAGCACTCGCTCGCCCCGAATCCACCAGCACCGAAGTGCTCTGGGCGCTCTGGGAAGCCAGCGGCCTCGAAAAGACCTGGGTCGCCCAGTCACGCGGCGCAGGCCCCGACGCCGATGCCGCCCACCGCAACCTCGACGCCATGATTGGTCTGTTCGAAGCTGCCGACCGATTCGACGAGCAGATGCGCGGCGCCGGTGCCGAGCAGTTCCTCGACTTCATCGACGCGCAGGACCTGCCCATGGACACCCTCGCCGCCCGCGGCGTACGCCAAGACGCGGTCGAGATTCTCACCCCCGCGCTCGCAGCCGGTCAGTCCTGGCGCACCGTATATGTATGCGGCCTGCAGGAAGGCACCTGGCCCAACACCACCGTGCGCGGCTCCCTGCTGAGCACCGGCGACCTTGTGGATCTATGCGATGCGCGCCTCCGCCAGCGCGCACAGCAGACAGAACAACAGGCGGGGGAGAGCGAGCAGCCGATGCCGCCCGCCCGCATCCGTAGCTATCCCGAACGCGTGCGCGACACCCGCCACGACGAGCTGCGCATGTTCGCCGTCGCCGCCACCCGAGCCAGCACCCGCCTTGTGCTCACCGCCGTGTGCAACGACGATCAGGCACCTGGCGAGTTCTTCGACTTCGTGCTGCCCACCGACGCGGTCGGCGACTCCACGGACGTGCCCATCACCCGCGTGCGCCGCCCCGCGACCCTGCGTTCCCTCGTGGCGGAGCTTCGCCGCACCCTCGTTGAGGAATCGATGAACGCGATGCGCGCCGAAGACGCCCAGCAGAAGGACACACAGCAGAACGGCGCACCGATGCACAGCGCACCGGAGGACGAGGCGCTCACCCCGGAGGCTTCCGCGTACCGACTCGATGCCGCCTCCCGCACTCTGGCGCGCCTGGCGAATGCGCAGGCACCCGGCGCCGCACCCGACGAGTGGTGGGGTCTGCTGCCGCTTTCTAGCACGGAGCTGCTTTTTGCGCACCGCCCGGCAGACCACGCTGAGCTGGACGAAAACCACGGTGAAGACGGCGAAGAACAGGCTGAAAACCCTGCCGAAAACCCCGGCCGCCGCACGATTACGCTTTCGCCCTCGCGCCTGGAAACCATCCACAGCTCCCCGCTGGATTGGCTGGTTTCCGCCGCCCGCGCGGAAGCCCAGACCGACCTGTCCCGCTCGCTCGGAACGCTCGTGCATGCCATCGCCGAGGAGTACCCGACCGGCACCCTCGAAGAGCTCCAAACCGCCCTCGACGAGCGCATTAGCTCCCTCGGCGTGCCCGCCCGCAAGGAGGACGAAACCGACGAAGAGTACCGCGAGCGCGTGCCCTGGGAATCCTATGCCCTCTACGAGCGCGCCAAGCGCATGATTCTGCGCCTGAGCTACTACTACCGTCAGCACATGGGTGACGCCGGCTGGCAGAACCTCGGTGTTGAAGGCTCCTTCGCGGTGCGTGTGCCCGTGCCCTTCGACCCCGCCGGTGAGGTTGGCGAGCTGGATGCGCTGCTCACCGGTCGTGTGGACCGCCTCGAGGGTACCGCCCCGGCGGAGGACGGCACCCGCCGCTACGCCATTGTTGACCTGAAAACCGGTAAGTCTAAGCCGACTGGCTCGGAGATGGAGACGCATCCGCAGCTTGCCGCCTACCAGATCGCGGTGGAGGCTGGTGCGGGTGAGCAGCTGGAGGAGCGCTACCGCGCCGAAGCCGCCGCCCTGGAGGCGGGCGAACCGCTACCGGATGCCCGCCCCCAGGAGCTGGAGTACACCGGCTATACGGGTCATTCCGCAGGCGCGGCGCTCGTGCAGTTGGGCGCCTCGGGCGTGAACGATGAGAGCAAGACTCGCCTGCAGGTTCAGCCGGCCCTGACGGAGCACGATTCGTGGGCGGCTGAGCTGGTGCAGCACGCCGCGGAGCTGATTGCTGGCTCGCAGGTGCAGGCTCGTCACCGTGAGGGCGGCTATGGGTGCCGTCTGCCGGAGATCTGCCCGATTTGTACGCGCGGCCGTCAGGTGACGCAGCCCTAGTAGCCGCGTACCCTACGTTTACTTTCGATATCACTCACACCGAACCTCCCATGAGAATGATCCATGAGGAAGAGGAATCATGACTGACTCTGGCGCATACGGCGCTGATATGCAGGGCGCTACTACCCCCGGCGCTTACCCCGGTTCTGGCACCGGCATGCTCACCCCCGCCCAGTGGTGCGAGCACAATAGCTGGCAGCTGCCCAACGGCGTGCTCTTCTCCGCAGAGGCCGCCGCGAACAACCCCGAGCTGAAGCCCGCTGGCTACCGTAGTGCCCTCGATATTGCCGAGATGCTCAACGGCGCCGACGGTAAGAAGCCGACCCCCGAGCAGGTCCGCATGATTGAGGCGGGCCCCGCCCCGACCCTCGTCATTGCCGGTGCCGGTTCGGGTAAGACCGCGACCATGGTTGACCGCGTGATTTGGCTGGTCGATAACGGTTTTGTGCGCCCGGAAGAGGTGCTCGGCGTGACCTTTACCCGCAAGGCGGCAACCGAGTTGCGCAGCCGTATGCGTGCTGGCCTGAACACTCTGCGCCGTAGCCGCCGCGTCGCCCCGACCGATGAGGAGCTGCGCGAGGGCATCGCTGACCCGACCGTGCTCACCTACCACTCTTACGCGAATAATCTCGTCAAGGAGTACGGTTTGCGCCTGGGTGTGGAGCAGGACGCGCAGATGCTTGGTGATGCGCAGAAGTGGCAGCTTGCCGCGCAGATTGTGCAGTACTGGGAGGGGGAGCTTCCCCTCGATAAGGACGGCGTGCCGGTGTCTGCGGCGACCATGATTAACCAGATGCTACAGCTTTCTGACGAGTGCGCGGAGCACCTGGTGGAGCCGCAACAGGTTATTGACTTCTGCACCGAGCAGTTGGCGGCGTACGCGGCGGTACCCGATCCGCGCCGTGCGACGAAGACCGAGAGGGATATTCAGAAGGTTCAGCGTCTGCTGCGTAACCGCCGAGTGTACGCGCGCATGGCGATGAGCTACGCCCGCGTGAAGGCGCGCATGCAGGTGCTGGATTTTGGTGACCTGATGCGTTTTGCTGCCCGCATTGCGGAGGCTGACCCGGCGATCCGTGAGGGTGAGCGCGCCCGCTTCAAGGTGGTTCTGCTGGACGAATTCCAGGACACCTCTCACGCTCAGATGAGCCTGTTCTCCTCGATTTACGGTGCCGATGAGGCGGCGGGTATTCCGGCGCATCCGGTGATGGCTGTGGGTGACCCGAAGCAGTCGATTTACGGTTTCCGTGGCGCTTCGGACGGCCAGATGTTCAGCTTCTACCGTCATTTCCCAACCAAGCATGTGCGGCCGCTGTTCCTGTCCATTGCGTGGCGTAACGACATTTCGGTGCTGAACGCGGCGAACCATGTGGCGGAGAAGCTGAAGGAGGTTCCCGAGTGGGTGCGTGCCGCCGACGGCGATATTACCGCCGCTCAGGTTCCTGACCTGCGCCCGCGCTGCGCTCTGGTGGGGGAGCCGGGCTCACCCGCCTTTGAGCAGGCTGCCGCGGGCATGGTGGGGCGCGTTGATTTGACGTACCACGACTCTGACCGCGAGGAGGCTGTGGCTATCGCTGAGCGTATTGCGGCGATGCGTACCCAGGCGGTGCGCGAGTATGAGCGCGCCTACGCGGCGCATCGTTCCGGTGATGGTTCTGTGCATCCGCGTTTGAAGATGCCTGAGATTGCGGTGTTGGCGCGTGTGCACGGTCAGCTGGACCCGATTCGTGTGGAGTGCGAGCGTCTGGGTATTCCGGTGCAGCAGGTGGGTTTGGGCGGTTTGCTTTCCCAACCGGAGGTTGTGGATTTGGTGTCGGCGTTACGTGTGCTGGCTGATCCGAACCGTTCGGATGCTCTGGCGCGCCTGCTGACGGGTGCGCGTTGGCGTTTGGGTGCGGCGGATATGTTGGCGCTGGGTGATTGGGCGCAGTCGCTGGTGCGTGAGCGTGAGCGTGCCCTGCGTGAGCAGATGGCGTTGCGTATGCTCGCCGAGGCTGAAGACGCCGACGACGCAGCCGCTATCCACCTGCAGGCGGAGCACCTGCGCGCCGCCCAGGAACGCCTGGACGAAACCCTCAAGGGCGCGGTGGAGGACTCCTCCGGCTACGCTTCACTGATTGAGGCGGTGGAGAACCTGCCGCAGGACGGCGCGGACGGCGACCCCCTCTACGGTGAGCAGTACCGCGGCCGCCGTTTCTCCCCGGCGGCACTGGAGCGTCTGCGTGCTTTCGCTGAGCAGATGCGCGTGCTGCGTGCCGGTTTGAGCGAGGATTTGGGCACGCTTCTGTACGAGATTGAGCGGACCATGCTGCTGGATATTGAGCTGGCGGTCCGCCCGGGTACCGACCCGCTGGGTTCACGCGCGAACCTGGACGCTTTCCACGAGGTTGCCGCTGCCTACGGCATGTCGGCGCCGCGTATTAACGCGATGATTTACGCCGGCTCTGACGGCGTGAGCGCGGAGGAGGGCGACCCGGGTGCGCGCCGCTTCCTGCTGTCTTCGGGCGGCGTGAGCTACGTGATGGGCTTCCTCGCGTGGCTTGAACGTGCCGATGACGAGGAGAAGGGCCTGGCGCTGGGCGCCGTCGAACCTGACCCGAACGCGGTGCAGCTGATGACCATGCACGCGGCGAAGGGCCTGGAGTGGGATCACGTGCTTCTGCCGGGCCTGTGCGGTAGTGCGACCGGCGGGCAGACCCCGAACCTGTGGCAGATGTCGGCTAATGCGGCTCTGCCCTGGCCGCTGCGTGGCGACCGCGAGTACCTTCCGTCGATTCTTGAGACCCCGGAGGAGATTACCGCCTTCGAGAAGGCGAAGGACCTGGAAGACTACCTGGCCGAGCACAAGGATGATGCCGCCGAGCATGCCGGCATGGAGGACCGCCGCCTCATGTACGTGGCGATGACCCGTGCCCGTAACCTGCTGGCGTTGAGCGCCTACCGCTGGAAGAGCGCCGCTATGCTCCCCCTGCCGGTGCAGCCCTTCTGGGAGGAGCTGATGGAGATGCTTTTCAAGTCGCTCTTCGGCCCGAATACGCCCATGGTGGATGCGCCCTCTGTGCGTTTCGAAGAGACAATGGATACCCCCTGGGCGGCACCGCAGCTGGTGGGCATGGGCCTGTCGTACACGATGCCGAACCCCGCCGATAAGCGCAAGAAGGTGCACCTGAACCATGTGCGCCGCTGGGCTGAGCAGCTGGCGGAGTCGAAGTACCGCCTGGTGGAGCCGGTGACCCTGGTGCACGGTACGGTTGTGGACCCCTCGAACCTGCCGCCCGCCCCCGATGAGGCGGCGCTGCTGAAGGCTCTGGAACTCTACCCCGTAGACGCCGACGAGCTCACCCCCGTACAGGCGGAGGCGAGCGCGAACGCTCGGGCAACCTACGCCGAGCAGGTGCAACGCTACGCGTGGGCGCTGGTTGAGGCCATGGCTCCTGCCCTCGCGCAGGATTGGCAGCTGGCGGCTCCTTCCGTACGAGCACGCACGGTGGCGGAGAACTGTACCCGCCTGAACCTGCCGGTGCCCGAATGGATTATCGAAGCCACCGAGCGGGAGAAATGGCGTGAGGCGCAACCGCCTCAGCCCGGTTTCTCGCCGACGGTGGCGGCGGCGCTGCCGATTGAGGTGAGCGGCCAGTTCGCCCAGAAGAACTACGAGGACAGGAACCCGAACCTGGGTGCGGTGCTGACCGCCATGTGGCCTTTTGATCCGCTGGAGCGCCCCGTGATTTGGCGTTGGGCTTCTGATGATGCCCTCAATCGGGGCACGGAGGCGGTGCTTCGCCGCGGCCAGCATGAGCAGCTGGAACGTGAGATTGCGATTAACTCCTCGAGCCGTCGCGAGGCGGTGGAGCGTGCCGCCCTGGCGGTGGAGCTCGCTGTCGGCGCGGGGGAGGATGACCTGCACCAGAGCGGGGATGTAGCGGGGGAGAGCGCAAACCACCCTGCACCCGCCGTACTCGCTGTACACGGCGAGTCCGCCATTCCTGAATCCCTGCGCCAGCAGGCGGTGGACTGGGAACGCGAAGCCGACCTGCTACTGCTCATGATGGGCCAGACCGACCCGGTGCTGAGCGAGCAGCTGCCAGGGCACCTGTCCGCATCCACGTTCATTCGCCTAAGCGAGGACCCGCAGGGCACGGTGCATCAGCTGATGCGCCCGGTGCCGCAGCGTCCCTCGCGCGCGGCAACGATTGGTACGGCGGTGCACGCGCTAATTGAGGAGCACTTCGGGGTGGCGCCGAGCGCCGACCCGCTGGAGGCACCCGACGCGGAGGACACGGTGGGCGTTGACCTGCCTGCTTCTGCTGCTGCCTCCGCCTCCGCCGCGCCCGCTGAGCCTGCAGATCCTGCTGACCAGCAGGAACAGGACGAGTTCACCTTCGAGGACGACTTCGAGGAATCCGAGAGCGAACTGGACGCCTCCGTTCAGCGCCTCTGGGAGCGCTTCGCCAACAGTG
The DNA here is from genome assembly GCF_001813725.1 of Rothia sp. HMSC072B04. Taxonomy (NCBI): domain Bacteria; kingdom Bacillati; phylum Actinomycetota; class Actinomycetes; order Micrococcales; family Micrococcaceae; genus Rothia; species Rothia sp. HMSC072B04. The sequence goes on from NZ_KV813803.1 coordinate 51,142, forward strand.
AGTGGGGCAGCGACGAGTGGAAGGACCGCATCTGGGCGGTCGAATACCCGGTCGAAACCCACATCGAGGGCGTAAGCCTGCGCGGCCGTATCGACGCGGTGTTCCGCACCGAGGACGAGGGCGGCGAACGCTGGGTGCTGGTGGATTGGAAGAGCGGTTCCCGCCCGAAGATGTCGACCATGCAGTCTCGACGCTTCCAGCTGGGCCTGTACCGCATCGCGTTCTCCCGCATTATGGGCGTGGACCCGGAGCGTATCAGCACCGTGTTCGTGTACCTGGGCGGCAAGGGTGTTGCGGAGGTGTGGGATCACCAGATCCGCGGCGGCCTGCCCTCGGAGGCGCAGCTGGCGAAGGTGATCCGCGAGGCGCGCAAGGGCTAGGTAGCGGATCTCAACAGCGAATCTCCCAGCGCCGGGCGGGCGGCGCTCGCGCGTTAGCTTGAGCCAATAACCGAATACAGAAAAGCAGCTCACGGAGGCATTGCGCCTCGTGAGCTGCTTTTCTGCGTGGACTTCTGCGGTTAATGGCAGAGAACGCCTCTTCACCCCACTGCATTAGGGTGATGAGGCGTCCTCAGCCGCTGAAGAACTATAGAGGTACTTCGTGCCCTCGCACGCTCCGGGAAAGAATCGCGCCGAACGACTGCCGCTCTCGCGGCCTCACTCGCGCCGCCGGCGCCCCGTGGGGTTTGCGTGCGTCTTTACTCTCAAACACAACCTCGAAAGTAACTCTATAGATTTCTGCCATCGGTGATTGGTTGCGCGGTGCATGAATCCGGCTCGGGTCTGACATGACCGGTCAGGGTCCCGTCCAATCTGTCTCCCCAATTTATCGCTGCCACGATATCAGCGCTGGTCAGTGCGCTATGGGGAGTGTGTCCGCTGGTATTCTCGCGGCACAGCAAAAGTATTCCAGGAGTTTTTGAAAAAATCTACAGGGTAAGTTTTTACCCTAAAATGCACTATTTTGAGCATAGTTCAAGGTGAAGTTGAGACTCTGTGGACTCCCGAGGTCAAAAGTTGGTTCATGTGGGTTTGTGGCGTATTAGCACCCGGGAAATATTGTGAATGGCGCCTTTAGCGCACCTTCAAGTCTCAGCCTTAATCTGAGTCATTCATGCACAAAAATGCAAAACTGGTGCTCAAAAGGTGAGGGGAAACACTTAAAGAAATTTCGGCAAAAAGCCCACTAAAGCCCCTCCACTAGCCCTTATAGGCATCATCCCGTCGGTTTGACAGACAGCCAGGAGAGCTAGTTTTACCGGGCGCGAGTCAGCGGATATACAGCCCAGTAGATACAGTTCAGCCCCGCAGTGCAGTACTGCGGGGCTGAACTGTAAACCTAGCTGAACCGAAAACCTATGCGGCAGGTGACACCCTGGCTGGCAACAACCTGGCGGCTACTTACCTTATGAGCTTACTCGGCGGGACCGACCAGCGGGCCGACCTCCTCCTGTCCGAGCAGTTCGCCGGAGGCACGCAGGTCGTCCTGAATGTCCAGGAGCATGGACACCGCGTGGGTTGCGCCGTCGCGGTCGCCAACCTCCACGGTGTGGGTGAGCCACTGGGCGATCGCGAACTCCGCGTAGAAGTTCGCGCGCTGCGCCAGGTAGGCGTCGGGCAGCTGAGGCATCTGCTGGCGGTACACCTCGATTGCCTCGTCGGTGAAGTCGATGTCCTGGCAGGAGTACAGCCAGGCGAAGTCCTGCGCGGGGTCGCCCACGTGCACATCGGACCAGCCGGTGACCTCCACGATGCGCGCCGTCGAGGGCGTGACGTGCAGTACGAGGTTCTCGGCCCCCATGTCACCGTGGACCACGCGCGGGCGGAACTGCCACATGGGTCCGGGGGAGAGCACGGTACGCCAGTGTGCGAGTAGGTCGGCGGGCACCTTGCCGGTTGCGGCGGCACGCTCGAGCTCGGCGTTCTTGCGCAGACGAATCTGCTCCGAAGAGTAGGAGGGCAGATCGGCTTCGTAAATGATGTCTTCGGGCATCACGTGCAGGGTCGCAATGTCCTTGGCGATGATGGACGCCAGGGAGGGGCGGTTCGCCGCAACTTCGCGGCGGCTCAGCTCGGCGAGCTGGTCCACGTCGTAGATGGTGCCGGGGATGTGCGTGTACACGAACACGTTGCCGCCCGCGTAGGGTACGGTGCCGGCGACGGTGGGTACGGCGAAGGGCAGTCGGGCGCGCAGGCCGGGGCTGAACGACTGCAGGATGAGGTGTTCAGCTTCCAGACGCATGCTGGCGTCGGGGCGGCGCGGGGCGCGCACTCGCCAGCGGCGACCGGTGGAATCGGCGATGATTGCCGAGTCGAAGTCGTCGCTGTCTTCGCGGACCGGTTCGGCGCCGACGGGGTAAATCCCGGGCACTCCGGCGGAGACAATGGCTGCTAGCTGAAGGGGAGATAAAGTCACGGGTTAAGGTTACCAAACCAATGTGTGCCGTTTAGTAGTTTTTGGGATCTTTATGCCAAGTGGTGAAGATACTTGTGGATAAGCCTAAACGCTTCCGCCTGCGCTTCTTCCCTCACCTCTATCCGTGCTTCTACTTGCACGCCCCCAGATAGGTAGCGCCTCACGCCCTGAATGAAAGAAGCGACGGCTAAGAAGCCCCGGTGGACTCTGGGAGAATACAATGGAAGACCGGCTATCACCGCCTCGCGCGCCCGCATATCCATATGTCCAGCGCGAGCGCCTGCCGCCTGCCCGTACCGCCCGCCTTACTGATGGAGCATTATGACCGCCACACCTCAGCAGCCTCAGCATATGATCTCCGCAGACGATATTCTTGCCGGGCTTGACCCGGATCAGCGTGCGGTCGCCACCGAGCTGGACGGCCCCATGCGTGTGCTCGCCGGTGCCGGTACCGGTAAGACCCGCGCGATTACGCACCGCATCGCCTACGGTATTGCGATCGGTCGCTACCAGGGCCCGCGCGTACTCGCCCTGACCTTCACCCTGCGTGCTGCGGAGGAGATGCGTACCCGCCTGCACCAGCTGGGTGCGCACGGCGTGCAGGCGCGTACCTTCCACTCGGCGGCGCTGCGTCAGCTGGCGTATTTCTGGCCGCAGGTGGTGGGCGGTACGTTCCCGTCTATCGTGCAGAATAAGGCAGCGCTCATTACGGAGGCGGCGAACCGTCTGCGCATCAGCACGGACCGTTCCCTGCTGCGTGATTTGGCGTCGCTGATTGAGTGGGCGAAGGTTCAGCTGCTCACCCCGGACACCATCATGCAGCGTCTGAGTGAGAAGCAGCTGCCCTCGGCGGTTACCCCGCAGAATATGCAGCGTATTTTCCAGGCGTATGAGGATTTGAAGGATGAACGTAACCTCATCGATTTTGAGGACGTGCTGCTGCTGACCATCGCCATGCTGGAGGAGGACGAGAAGCTCGCGGCGACCGTCCGCAACCAGTACCGCCATTTTGTGGTGGACGAGTACCAGGACGTGTCCCCGTTGCAGCAGCGTCTGTTGGATGTGTGGCTGGGCGGCCGCGACGATATTTGCGTGGTGGGCGACGCCTCCCAGACGATTTACTCTTTTACCGGTGCGACCAGCCGTTACCTGCTGGATTTTGCGCGCCGGTACCGTGGCGCGCACACGGTGAAGCTGACCCGCGACTACCGTTCCCATTCGCAGGTGGTGGAGTTGGCGAACCGCCTGTTGGCGGCGCGTCGTCCGCATCCGGATTCGAGCCCGCATTCGTGGGCGCCGCCGCTGGAGCTGATGTCTCAGCGTGGCCCGGGCGTGGATGTGGAGTGGTTCGGCTATGCCGACGATGAGCAGGAGGCGGCCGGTATTGCTGAGGATATCCGCGACCTGATTGAGAAGGACGGCGTGCCGCCTTCGGAGATTGCGGTGCTGTTCCGCACGAACGCGCAGTCGGCGGCGATTGAGTCTGCGCTGGCTGCCGCCCACATTCCGTACCAGCTGCGCGGCGCGGAGCGTTTCTTTGAGCGCCCCGAGGTCAAGCAGGCGATGCTTGCCCTGCGCGGTTCGGCGAAGTCCACGGACGGTACCGAGGACGTCACCCGCTACACCCGCGATGTTCTCGGCGGCCTCGGCTATAAGGAGGAAGGCCCCCTTTCGGGAGGCGCCACCCGCCAGAAGTGGGAGTCTCTCGCCGCCCTGGTGCACATGGTGGACATGATGGCGCAGCACCGCCAAGAGCAGCTTCAGGAGCACCGCGCGAACCCGCGCCCGGGCGTGCCCGAGCCGCTCCCTTTGACCATGCACGAGGTAGTGGCGACCCTGAACCACCGCAGCGAATTCAACGACGCACCGCAGGTCAACGGCGTAACCCTCGCCTCCCTGCACGCGGCTAAGGGCCTGGAGTGGGATGCCGTGTTCCTGTGCGGCCTGAACGAGGGCCTCATGCCCATCACTTTTGCGACCACCCCGGACGAGGTGGATGAGGAGCGCCGCCTGCTGTACGTGGGCATTACGCGCGCCCGCAAGTACCTGTGGCTAACCTGGACGATGACCCGCACCGTGGGCGGTCGCGGTCAGCGTAAGCGTTCGCGTTTCCTGGATGATATTGATCCGGCGAAGCGCCGCCGCAGGGCTGAGAGCGCCGGCTCCTCGTATAGCCAGGCTCGCTCGACTCAGCCCCGTGCCATGCAGCCCCGCCGTTCGTCGAAGGGAAGAGGAGATTATGGCTCAGCGTTTTAAGCGTGAGATTCTGCCCGCCACCGAGGACCGCCCGCAGATTGAGCTGGTCCGCTCGGCGCGCCGCACCCGCACCATCAGCATGCAGCGTGACGGTGTGGACGAGCACGGCAACCCCGCCTACCGCCTGCTCATTCCCGCCGCGAGCACGAGTGAAGAGATTGACGAGCATATTGCCCGCCTGTTGCCGCGCATTCAGCGTCGTGCCGCCCGCCGTGAGCGTGCCACGCAGCTGACGGTCACGGACGAGTATCTGCACTCCCGTGCCCTGCATCTGGCGCAGAAGCACCTGCCGGAGCTGGTTGCCTCGGGCAGGCTCGAGAAGCTGTCGATTCGCTGGGTGAGCAACCAACGTCAGCGCTGGGGCTCGGCAACCTACGCGAACACGCAGATCCGCATCTCCTCGGAGCTACAGGGCGTACCCGAGTACGTGCTGGATTCGGTGATTCACCACGAGCTCTGCCACCTCATCCAGCCGAATCATTCGGCGGCGTTTCGTACCCTGGAGGCGCGCTACCCGCAGCTGCTGCGGGCACAGGCCTACCTGGAGGGGTACGCGCTGGGGCGCTCGCGTGTTGAAGGTGAACGGGGCGAGCGCGGCGAAAACAGCGCCGGCTAAAATCCTGCCAGCTAAAATCCAGCCGGCTAACGCGCTTCCCGAAAATCAAAGAATCAAAAACCAACCGAAACACTCGAGCGGGGGTGGCTTGTACATTCACAAGCCACCCCCGCTCGAGGTGTCAGCTATTTACTTTCGCCGCTCAGCTTTACTTCGCTCAGCTCTACTTCTCTTCGGGCGCGTCGCCGAAGCCGCCGTCCAGCAGCTTCTGCAGCTCCGAGTCGAAGTCCACGTCGTCCAGGCTGATTTCGTTCATGCGTGCATCGTATGCGGTGAAGTCTTCCAGCTCGGCGGGGGTGGGCAGGGTCTCCGGGGTGTCCCAGAGGCCGTCGCGTGCCTCAATGCCGTGGGCGTTTTCGTACCAGCGCCAGAACTGCTGTGCCTCACGCACCAGGCGCGGGCGCAGTTCCAGGCCGACCAGGTTCTCGAAGACCTGCTCGCTGGGGCCGCCGTCGATGCGGCGGCGCGCCATGATTTCGGTCAGCTGCGGTGCCTTGGGTAGGTTGCGGGTCGCGTCCTCGGTTACGACGGATACCCAGCCTTCGATGAGGGCGAGCAGACCCTCCAGGCGCTGTACCGCCAGTTCCTGGTCTTCGGTGCGCTGGGGACTGAACATGCCGCCTTCGAATGCTTCCTGTACGGCGTCGGGGTTGCTCATGTCCACCTGGGATGCGGCGTCCTGCATGCGGTTCATGTCCACGCGAATGCCGCGGGCGTAGCGCGCCACGAGCTGAACCAGGTCTTCGCGCAACCAGGGGTTTGCCTTGTGCAGACGGATCAGCGCGGATTCACGCACAGCAAGGTAGAGCAGGACCTCCTGCGGGGGCACCTCGATGCTGTCGGCGAGCTGCTGGTAGCCGTTGGGCAGCAGCGCGGAGGAGCCGGGCGCGAGGGGGAAGCCCACGTCGGTGGAGGAGTACACCTCACCGGCGAGCTGCGCGAGTGCCTGCGCCATCTGCGCACCAAAAATCACGGAACCAATGTTGTTCAAGAAGCCGCTGTTGAGAATCTGCGAGATCTCTTCGGGCACGTCTTCGGGTGCGCCGGGCATGACCATGGACTGGGTGACTTCGGCTGCGACCGGCTCGACCATTTCGCGCCAGGAGTCGAAGGAATGCTCCACCCATTCCGCCTTGGACCACGCCTGCACCGGGTAGTTGTGGCGCTCAATGATAGTCACCGCGTCCAGCCAGAGGTCGGCGAGGTTCGCCGCGTCTTCTACGGCGCGCTTGAGGTTTTCGGGTACGGAGGGGTCTTCACCCATGGAGGCGAGCATCTGGCGGGTCTGGTTCTTCACGCTATCCCAGTTCACACCGCTGGGGCTGTCGGATGCGCCCGCGCCGGAGAACATCGCCTGCACCTGCGCGAACATGCTCTGCATCATGGCGGGGTCAAAGCTCATGCCCATGTTCTTCAGGTCTTCGGGGTCGATGCTGATGCCGAAGGGGTTCTGGCCGCCTTCTCCGAAGAGCGCGCTGAAGGGGTTCTGCGCGTTGGAGGAGGCGCCCTTGCCGCCCTGGCCGGTTGCCCCAGCGGAGGGGTCGAAGCCCTGCTCCTGCATCTTCTTAATGAATTCTTCGAGGGGGTCGCGCTCGTTGGAGGCGCCGCCGGTGGGGTTCTCAGACATGTAGAAGCCTTTCGTAATCCGGGGGTGGGCGCAGCTGGCCCGCTCGCTGTCCAGCCTACCGATTTTTGCTGAGAATTTCCCGTGCCATTGCTGTGGAAGCGGGTTAATCAGCTAAGGGCTCACAAGCTTGTCTTTGGGGCCGGGGTTTGGGAGTTTTTTCGTGCCGCTGTCACCGTGCGGTGCTGATAAAGCGCGGTGCGGGTCGGAACGTAAACGCCTCCTGGTTGCTCTATTTTTAGCGGGGTGACGGTGCCCGCCTGCGTGTTGTCACAGTGCCCGCCCGCGTGTTGAAAAGCAGGTTTATCCGGTACTGTAGAAACCATGACTAAGTCCACCCCTGATGCTGAGCAACAGTCGAACGCCGCCTCCGCGAGCGTGAAGAGTAATGAGAAGGCGGCTAAGCGCCGTTCGCGTTTTGCGCCGCGCCGCGTGAACTTGCGTTCGGTGAGCGCTGTGGCGACGTGCGCCCTGCTGGCTGGTGCTTTTGTTCTGCCCAGTTCCTATGTGAAGGAGGGCCCCGGCCCGCTCTTTGATGTGCTCGGAACGTACCAGGAGAAGGACGTCATTGAGGTTTCTGGCGCGCCCAGCTATAAGACGTTCGGCAAGATGAACATGACCACGGTGTCGGTTTCGGGCGGCCCGTACACGGAGCTGTCCGGCGCGGAGGCGTTCTACGGCTGGTTGGCGTTTGACGGTAACCGCAGCCTCGTGGTGCCGACCGATGCCCTGTACCCGCACGTGAGCCATGAGCAGGCGACGGCGGCGACCGGCGCGCAGATGGCTGATTCGCAGACTCAGGCGAAGGTCGCGGCGATGCGCCAGCTGAAGATGGCGGTAACTGAGAAGGTTCAGGTGCTTTCCACGGTGGAGGGTTCCCCGGCGGCGAGCGCGCTGAAGGCTGATGACCGCATCGTGAAGGTGGGGGAGAAGCAGATTGAGACCCTTACCGATGTTCCGAAGGCGGTAAACGCCTCGAACGGTTCGCCGATTGACGTGACCGTGGAACGTGGCGGCAAGCAGCAGACGTTTAAGCTGACCCCGGTTCGTGCCAGTGACGATAGCCGCTGGATTCTGGGCGCGGGTTTGAAGCAGAGCTATGACCTGCCGGCACACGTGCAGTACAACCTGGACGGTGTGGGCGGCCCGAGTGCCGGTCTGATGCTGGCGCTGGGCACGGTCGATAAGCTGAGCGAGGGTACCCTGCTCGCCGATGAGGACGCCGGAGGCGATCCGTACCGCAGCTACATTTCGGGTACCGGAACGATTGATGCGAACGGTAAGGTCGGCGCAATTGGCGGTATCAAGTACAAGATTTTGGCGACGGGCCGTTACGGTGCGCGTTATTTCTTGGCGCCGAAGGAGAACTGCGATTCGATTGTGAAGATGCAGGCGCAGGACCCCGACCTGTTCAACTACTATCACGCCGGTCAGGTGAGCGGCACGATGGTGGTTGTGCCGGTGTCGACCCTGGATGAGGCGGTGAAGACGGTGGAGGCGATTAAGTCCGGCACCCCGGATGATTCCCTGCCCCGCTGCGGCTCCTAACGTAACGTTTCTCTCCGCGAGGTTCTAACCCGTATAACGTAGAAGTCAGCCCCGGTACTTTACGGTACCGGGGCTGTTCTGCACCCTATTCTCTGTCCTCGTCTGCGTCTCCGTAATCCTCGCCAGCACCTCTCACCTCAGCATTTCGCGTCCCAAAACCTCTCAACCCGGTCATATTTCGCCCCGAGCTTCTACGAGGTTCTGCCCTTCTGCGTGACCTCTGAGATACTTAAAGGCAGTTATTTTCTCTGAACGTATGATGAGCGAGGAATTGTGTCTGAGTCGACCAATAGCACCGCGCATCCCAAGCCGAAGAAGTCAACGCCCAAGCGCCGTAGCCCCTTGCGGGTGACGATTGCTGTGGTGGCGGTGCTCATTGCTGCTTTTGTGGGTGCGTCCCAGGTGTACACGGACTGGCTGTGGTTTGATCAGCTGGGTTATAGCACCGTGTTCACCACCCAGATTTTGTTGAAGGCGGCCGTGTTTGTGGTGGCTGCCGTGGTGATTGCTGTGCCGCTGTGGGCTTCGATGTCCTATGCGGTCCGTCATGCTGATGTGGCGCCGGCGTCCGAGAAGAAGCCGCAGGAGGCGCCGAAGCCGGACCAGAGCGTGCCGACGAGCGGTACGGATGCTGCCGAGCAGATGCTGCGTGACGTGTTTGGTCAGCAGCGTGCTGAGGAGAGCATGCGCCGCTACCACGAGAGTGTGGATAAGGCGCGTAAGGTTCTGCTGATTGCGGTTCCGCTGCTGTTGGGTCTGTTCATTGCTTCGGCGACGATGACTCAGTGGAGCACCGTCGCGCTGTTCTTCAATCAGCAGTCCTTCGGTAAGACTGACCCGGAGTTCGGTCTGGATTACGGGTTCTTCCTGTTTGCGTTGCCGTTCTTCCGCATGGTGGTGACTCTGCTGACCTCCGCTGTGGTGCTGTCGGCGCTCGCGGGCGTGTTCATGCACTACTTCTACGGCGGTATTAAGGTGCAGCCTGGCGGTGTGAGTACTACCGTGGCGTTCCGTCGTCACGCTGCGATTGTGGCGGCTGCGTTCTTGCTGACTCGTGCGGTGAGCTTCTGGTTGGATCGTTATTCGTCGACTCAGCAGCAGGTGGGTCGCTGGGCTGGCGCCATGTACACGGACGTGAATTCGTCGATTCCGGTGAACGCTATTTTGGCGATTTCTGCTCTGCTGGTGGCTGTTATGTTCGTGGTGGCGGCTTCGATGAATCGTTGGCGTCTGCCGCTGATTAGCACCGCGATGCTGGTGGTTGTTGCTCTGGTTGCTGGCGGCCTGTACCCGTGGATTGTTCAGCGTTTCCAGGTGGTTCCGAATGAGCAGGGTGCTCAGTCGAAGTTCATTCAGCGCAATATTGATGCGACCCGTTACGCGTACGGTCTGGACAAGATTGAGACCACCCCGTATGACGCGACGATTGATACTCGTGCGGGTGCGTTGAGCTCTTCGAGTGCGACCATTGCGAATATTCGTCTGTTGGATCCGAATGTTGTGTCTTCGGCGTTTGCGCAGATGCAGCAGTTCCGCCCGTACTACCGTTTTGATTCGCAGCTGGCGGTGGACCGCTATGCGGTGGGTAATACCACGCAGGATACGGTGTTGGCGGCTCGTGAGCTGAACCCGGCGCAGACGAACGGTGATTCTTGGTATAACCGCCACGTGGTGTACACCCACGGTTACGGCGTGATTGCCGCCTACGGTAATCAGGTGGATTCTGCGGGTAACCCGAAGTTCCTGCAGTCCGGCATTAAGGCGACCGGTACCCTGAGCGAGGATTATGAGCCGCGTATTTACTTTGGCATGAGCTCGCCGGAGTATTCGATTGTGGGCGGTAAGGGCGACACCCTGGAGTTGGACCGTCCGCTCTCTGCTGAGGAAACCAACACCTCCGATGCGAAGTACACTTTCGCCGGTTATGGTGGTCCTCGCGTTGATTCGCTGCTGGCTCGTCTGTCCTACGCGATTAAGTTCCAGTCCTCTGACATTCTGCTTTCGGACGCGGTGCGTGAGGGTTCGCAGATTCTGTACGAACGCAACCCGCTCGATCGTGTGCGTAAGGTGGCGCCGTACCTGAGCGTGGATTCTAAGCCGTACCCGGCGATTGTGAATAACCGCGTGCAGTGGATTGTGGATGCTTACACTACGAGCGATCAGTTCCCCTACGCGCAGGGTAGCTCCCAGGATGCGGCAACCGCTGCGGGTGCTCAGCGTTCTAACTCGGTGAACTACATCCGTAACTCGGTGAAGGCTACTGTGGATGCGTATGACGGTTCGGTGACCCTGTACGCGTGGGATGAGGAAGATCCGGTGCTGAAGGCGTGGCAGGGCGTTTTCCCTGGCACGGTGAAGAGCTACCGTGAGATGAACGCTTCGCTGATGAGCCACGTGCGTTACCCGACTGACATGTTCAATATTCAGCGCACCATGCTGAACAAGTACCACGTGACGAATGCGAATAGCTTCTACGCCGGTGACGATGTTTGGTCGATTCCGAACGACCCGACCAATGATCGTAACCAGCCGATTTCGCCCTACTACCTGTCCCTGCAGATGCCCGGGGATTCTCGTGCGCACTTCTCGTTGACGACTACGTTCATTCCTCAGCAGAGCGATTCGAACTCTCGTAACGTGATGTATGGCTTCCTTGCGGCTAATGGTGATGCCGGTACCGGTAAGGACGGCGAGCGTAGCCCCGATTACGGCAAGTTGCGTCTGCTGGAGTTGCCGCGTTCTTCGGTGGTTCCTGGTCCGGGTCAGGCTCAGAACATTTTCAACTCTGATGCTGAGGTGTCGAACCAGCTGAACCTGCTGCGCCGCGGTTCGTCTGAGGTTATTAACGGCAATATGCTGACTCTGCCGGTGGGCGGCGGCATGCTGTACGTTCAGCCGGTGTACGTGCAGTCGAGCGGTGACGCTAAGTACCCGCGTCTGCAGCGTGTGTTGGTGAGCTTCGGCGATAAGGTCGGTTTCGCTCCGACTCTGGAGGAGGCGCTGAACCAGGTGTTCGGTGGCTCTTCGGGTGCGAAGCTGGACGGTTCGGCGGCTAGCCCCTCGGCTTCTGCCTCTGGCTCCTCTGGTACTTCTGGTTCTTCGGGCGCTTCGACCGGCGGTTCGTCGGCTTCGCAGTCTTCGGAGCTGAAGCAGGCTCTGACGGATGCCTCGAAGGCGATGACCGATGCTGATGCGGCAATGAAGAAGGGCGACTGGGCTGCCTACGGTGAGGCTCAGAAGCGTCTGGAAGCAGCCGTGAAGAAGGCTCTGGAGGCTGAGGAGGCGCAGAGCGCGGCTTCCGCTAAGGCTTCGGCAGCGCCCAGTGCCTCTGCGGCTCCGAGCGCCTCTGCAGCTCCCAGTGCCGCGGCTTCTGCAAGCGCCCCCGCAAGCGCGAAGCCCAGCGCCAGCGCCTCGGCTTCTCGCTAAGACTAAGAGGCTAAGCCTAAGAGACAGCGGGGGAGTAGCCCATACCGGATGCTCACGGGTCTAGCGTCCTCGCTCTAGATCCGGGGCCTGCACTGGATACGGCTCCTACCGACTAGCTCTAGCGGTCTCTGCGGGAACGGGGTGGAAGTGATTCACTTCCACCCCGTTCCTGTATGTTCTACCCCTGGCACTGCCCCGTAGCCCCTATTCCTACCCAACTGCTTTCTACCCAACTGCTTTCTACCCAACAGCCCCTATTTTTGTGTGCTTGGTTACAAATCGCGTTTTTGGCTTGCATGCCCGGTTTGGGGTCTGTATAGTTGTATGAGTCGCCGCGGGGTGGAGCAGTTCGGTAGCTCGCCGGGCTCATAACCCGGAGGTCGCAGGTTCAAATCCTGTCCCCGCAACCAGAAAAACCCGGTATCTCAACGAAAAGTCGCTGAGATACCGGGTTTTGTTTTGCCCTGACGAGACCGAATCCCTATGTTATTCCCTACCTTTCAGCCAAACTCAGGCCCGTCGTCGAGGTGGGGGGAGGGGGGACTATCACCCAACATCGAGGACTATCATCCAACGCCCCTTCGGGGCGTATGACTATCTTCGCTCGTGCATGATCTCGTGGGAGGGAGGTTGCAGAGGAGGATTTTCACCGCCTAATCGGCGTTGATACCGGCTGTTTACCGCCTGAAAATGCAAAAGCGGTATAGCATTTTCCCTCGTATCTCAACCGAATCCCAACCCTTTACCGCCTTCACCGCCTAAAACCGAAAACTTTTATATATACACACGCATATGTAGGAAGATGAACACTCGCGTGTACACTTTTTAGAAATTAGGCGGTAGAGGCGGCAACACACCATGTTTTGACTGATATACCAACGTTTTCGATATACCGCTTAGCCTCAAACAGGCGGTAACTAAGCGGTGAAAGAGTAGCGTCCCGCATAGTGGTGTAACCGTGGGTGGTCGGCCCGTTTGATATGGGTGCGGTCACCGTGTGATCCTTCGAGAAAGCTCTCTACTTCTGACTCGAAACGATTTGGAGGCACAACGATGACCGCTCCTCATATTATCGACCCTGCTGGCCTGCTTGGCGAGGCGTTATCCCAGGCGTCCCCAGATTTGATGCGTTCCCTGCTCCAGCACGTGATTAACGCGTTGCTCTCAGCGGACGCTGACACCGTGTGCGGGGCCCAGTGGGGCCAACAAGACCCGCAGCGCCAGGCCCAGCGCAATGGGTATCGCCACCGGCCCCTGGATACCAGGGTCGGCACCATTGACGTGGCGATCCCCAAGCTACGCTCAGGCACCTACTTTCCAGAGTGGCTGTTGCAGCGCCGCAAACGCTCCGAAAACGCCTTGATCACAGTGGTCGCTGACTGCTACCTAGCAGGAGTATCCACACGCCGCATGGACAAGCTCGTCAAAACCCTGGGGATCACAGGACTATCGAAGTCCCAGGTCTCACGTATGGCAGCCGACCTGGACGAACACGTGGACGAGTTCCGCCATCGCCCCCTCGACGACGCTGGGCCTTTCACGTTCGTCGCCGCTGACGCACTGACCATGAAGGTGCGCGAAGGAGGACGCGTCGTCTCGTGTGCGGTCCTGGTTGCCACCGGAGTCAACAATGACGGACACCGCGAAGTGCTGGGGGTGCGCGTATCTACCAGTGAGACCGCTCCAGCCTGGAAGGAGTTCTTCGCCGACCTGGTCGCCCGAGGCCTGACCGGCGTGCGCCTGGTCACCAGCGACGCGCATCTGGGCCTGGTCGAAGCCATCGCAGCGAACCTACCCGGAGCCACCTGGCAACGATGCCGCACCCACTACGCCGCGAATCTCATGTCCGTCACCCCCAAAGCGCTATGGCCCGCCGTCAAAGCGATGCTGCACTCGGTGTACGACCAACCCGACGCCGCCTCAGTCAACGCTCAATACGACCGGCTCTTGGACTACGTGAACGACAAGCTCCCCGCCGTGTGTGATCACCTCGATCAAGCCAGGGCAGACGTCCTCGCGTTCGCGTCCTTCCCCACCGGGGTGTGGACCCAGATCTGGTCCAACAACCCCAACGAACGCCTCAACCGCGAAATCCGCCGCCGCACCGACACCGTGGGAATCTTCCCCAACCGACAAGCAATCATCCGCCTAGTCGGAGCCGTCCTCGCCGAACAAAACGACGAATGGGCCGAAGGCCGACGCTACCTCAGCCTCGACATCCTCACCAAATCACGACTCACACCCCAACCCACCGGGCAGGAGGAACCCCCACTCCAACTCAGCGCATAACCCACCCCGAAGGACACAAAACGATTACACCACTCCACAGGACTTGACCTGAGCAAGAGCACGTTCTACAATTGACGCATAAGTTCAAGGGGGTTCGCATGACCGCTTACGACCACTCGTCGGGGTACACCTACGGCACCGATGCCGTCCCCACGTCTCCGCTCACACTCGAGGATCTACGCCAGATTGAGGCCGCCGCGCACGTCCAGCCCGGTGACGCAGAGCTGCTCGCGCGAGCAGAACCCATCCTGGCGCCGCATGCCATGGAAATGGTCGACACGTGGCGCGGGATTTTGGCTCAAAAGACCTACCTGGCAGCACATTCCGCGCATCCGGATGGACAGCCGAACCCCGAGTACGCGCAGGCGTCAAAGCCCCGATTCGCCCAGTGGATCATCGACATGTGCACGCGCGAGCGGGATCAGGCGTGGTTGGACTACCAGTACCTGATCGGAGCTCGACACATGACCGCGGCGAAGAACGCGGCGGATGGGGCGGACTCGACGCCATTCGTGCCTCTGCGCTACGTGCTCGCCTTCATCGCGCCGACTGTGGAGGTCGGGCACCGTCTCCTGGCGGAGGGCTTCGAGGGCGCAGAACTGGACGCTGTCCGTGACGCGTGGACTCGCGCTGTGACTGTCGCCGTGACAGTGTGGGCGTATGCCTACCGCGATCACCCCGAGCAATTCTGATCCGGCGCTCGCCACCTACGACTCCCCCATCGGCCGCCTCACGCTTGATAGCGGTGTATTCGTCTTTCGCACTCTCTGACTGCTCTCCCTGGAAGCCTCAGTGGCTTCCAGGGAGAGCTTTCTTTCTGGGTTATAGGACACTACGTGTTGCTGGTTGGGTGACTTTTCGGCTTTCTGGTGCGGGAAAGTCACTCTTTCAGTTGGTCGTGTTTGCCTCGTTCCTGTGAATACTGCATCGTGCTCTGTGTGTGGCTGCCCCATGATCCGTCACGGTAAGAAGTCAACAGGAGGTCCTTTGAAGATCGCGGTGGTAGAAGTCCGCTCATCATCAAGGACCTCGACCTCTACCCACAACCCCCGACCAATACCTGGTCACCCACACTCAACTCGGAAGAGCCGGAAATAGCCTTCGTGATAGCGGAATAAAACGAAGGTGTGGAACTTGCAAGGACCGATCTCAAACTGGGATTCGATAGAACAGTTTAGCAAACGCTGACTTCGCTTTGCCGTCACTTGGAAACCTATCCGTTGGAAGTGCAGCTATCCTCACATACGCTTTTCCAAGTGAAGTATAGCTATGCACGTTTCACCGACGTTAGTAAAAACCCCGAACTTATCGCAGCCAACAGAAACCCGGTAGAAAATATATAGGAGCCAAAGGTGGCGCCTTTTAAAATCCAAGTCGTGGGAACGACAGCAAACAAGATCGGTGAGTTCGCAAAATCACCTGTGCTAATCGGAAGACCTGCCACCACAAAAAAGATGATAACAATCCATGAAACTAATGAAGTAGTCCAAAGCCGAAGCGCAAAACAGGCCAGAGTTAGCACAACCGAAGAGAAAACAAGTACTAAAGCAGTATGACTCGACAGTCGCTCATTAACAAGCTCGCCAATGATAGAGACATAAAGCAGACTCAAACAAAGGTTAACTACTTGTGCGAGAAGCAGCGATTTAGCAATGAACCGGAGCAGAACTTTATCGTGAATACTAAACGAGACGTACGAGGCAGGGACCTTAGCATGCGACAAAGCTAGACCTGCCGTGGCAATTGGGAGCATGATGAGTAACGCGGATTGCGCTACGGCAATGGTATTTCCATAACGGAGAAACAGCAGCGGAAGAACTAGTGCACCGAGATAAGCGATCGTGACCCAACGAATGATTGCAATTCGCTCGATAGAACACAAAGACTTCATTTTCTTACTGCTCCTTTACTTCGAAACCTAGCCACAAGAACATAGGTAATAATTAGGATTGGTACCGGGATAAGCGCAGAGAAACCGAAATTTGATTGCTCCTGGATATCTACGAACGAGATTGCGGTACCATTGAGATTCAGCCCTACGGAGTGGAGGGCGTTTGATATGTATGGGGTAGCATTGTCAGCTAGGTTACCGGGTAGCACTATCCAGAAGTACAGAAGAACACCTGAAATTACCGCGGCAGTCGGAGGTTTTGAGAGACTTTCTAATGTCGAGTAGATCAGAGCAATTAGTATACTTTGGAAGGTAAGAAAGCAAAGCAGGGTTGCTAGCCCAGAGTGCATTTTCGAACCAGACAAAACCATTGTTAGATCGAATAGCAGCACACTAAGTAGGTTTACAAGAACTATTGAAAGTGTTCGACAGATGGTGCGTAGGACGCTAGGCAACCAGGCAATGTATACCTGCTGAGGCAAACCCCCGTAGTGGACCTTGGAAACCCTAGCATCAAGTATAAAGAGTAATGCGAGGGAAATTAGTGGCTGCGTTCCAGTAAAGAAGAAGCTGTATCCCCCTGTTATTGGAGTTCCGCTTGCCTCACTTGAAATCCATGCACCGAGGAATAGTGACGCCATTGAGCCCAAGATAGCCGCGAGAAAATACCAGATGTTCCAATAGTAAGTAAGCAAAGCACGGATAGCTGAAGTAATTCGCATGGTCCTACCCCCGGTGATATAGGTCCGCGAGATTCACGCCGTTGAGGTCGGGGATATGCAAAGCTTTGCCGTTACGAACTACGACACACTCATCCGGGACGCCTTGAATCTCATGGAGGAGGTGCGTTGATATTACAACGCAGTTCCCTTCGTCCCGATAACGACGAAGCGTCGCAGACAAGGAGATCATGCCATCTGGATCCAAACCATTCTGTGGCTCATCAAGGAACAAAAATCTTGGTCTAGATAATAAAGCAAGACAAAGCTCCAGCCGTTCCTTCATGCCGGTCGAGTAGTCCTTGGCTTTCCGCCCGTGGGCAGCGCGGACGATGCCCACACTATCCAAGGCCGACTCAGGATCAACATCCAGACCCCAGAATGCCGCGACGACCTGTACATTTTGTTTACCGCTCAGATACGGAAAGTAGCTTGGATGGTCGATTGCAGCTGACATTTCGCTAATGTCTGTCTGATCGTATCTAATGTGGCCACTTATTGGTTTTATCCGACCAAGGAGCGTTTTCATTAAGGTGGTTTTACCTGCCCCATTTGGTCCAAGGAGGCAGATTATCCTGCCAGTATTTAGCTGCAAGTTAATGCCGCTCACTACTGGGGAATTCTTGTACCCAACCGACAAATCAGTTACCGATATAGCTGGCATGGCCTACCTTTCAAAGAAAACGGCCCTGGAGGTAAGGCCTAGGATGCCTTCCCTCCAGGGCCGACTGCTGCGACAAAGCTACTAACCACTTGCAGCCAACAGAGATGCCGCAGCCGTTAGCACACTGGGCAGTGAAGCATGCAATGCCACCCGTCGGGCACCCAGGGGCGCACAGGAACTTCGAGGTGATGTGAGGACAAACAGCTTCCTCAACCTCTTCAACACGGGTGTCAAGGTCAACGGTGACCACGACTTCTCCAAGCTCTCAGAATCTGAACATATTCAGGTAACAGAAAGTTACCCGCACTGCTATGATACAACGATGCAAGATTAGTAGGGGCAACTTTCAGAATGTTCAGGTCGCAGGTTCAAATCCTGTCCCCGCAACGGATAACTCCCGATAGCTTAGCTATCGGGAGTTTTTTTATTCCCTAAAACCCGTACTCCCGCCGACCTGTCTCCTTCTGCTGTCCTCCCGTCACCTTCCGACCGCCGGTCTGCCTTCTTTCGCCACCTTCCTGCACCTTTCCTGTCGGCGACCTGTCTTCATTTGCCGCCTACTTTTCTTCTTCTTGTGCTACCTTTCTGCCGCCTGCTGGGCGGCTTTCTTTATATCTCCTGCCTCTCCGTATCTCCTGCCTTCTGTAATCTGCGGAGGGGGTCTTCTGAACCTTGTCGGGGCGGTGCTTCGGGGAGACTGATGGGGGGCAGCCTGCTGCCCCTTCCGGGGTGCTTGAGGTGGATCTTTCGGCCTCTCGAAACCCCTCTTGAAACCTCCTCACGGAATTTCATAGAACCGTCGTGAAAGTACCCTGGACTGGTTTCGGAACGTCTCCCGATGCGTCTTTCGAGGTATTCCTCAGTCCGTCTATCGGGGCTTCAAGCGGGTGTGCCCATGGGGGTGGTGGAGTCACTTCCGAGCGGTTGCTGGAGGGTGGTTACGCCTTCTTGAGACGCTGCTTTTGAGCTCCTTGAAAGGGGATCTGAAAGGGGTCCTGAAGGGGGCTCTGGGGCGGGTCTCAAGAGCGTGATGAGGGGTCCGATAGGATGCCTGGGTGGGGGAGTGGCGAGGGGGCTGTTTTTGCCTCAAAGTGCATTCTCAAAGTGGAATATGCGAAAGGTGTCTATATTCCGGGCTTGGAAATCACCCGTTCTGCCCCGGAATTCCGCGGTTTTTGGAAGAAAATGGTCTTCGAGTGCAACAATTCACTCTGAAAGTGATTGTAGTCACATATAAAACATTCAAGTTAATTGTAGAGTTTTTTGAAACTCTTTCAAAAAACGCTCAAAAACCCCGGAAAATCAAGGAAAAATAGCCCATTCAACCTCTACTTGAGGGTGATTCAAGTTAAACTAGAAGCTTAGAAAAAGCTCTTGTTAAGATTGAATCTTGTTCGATACCCAAAAATAGCCCCAAAAAACCGCTGGAAAAGGCTTTTTGACCTGGTAGCTTTGAGTACGTGGTCACCGCGGTCCGCCGCGTAGCTCTCCGAAATGAATACTGCACCCCTCCATCACACGAGGAAACCCCCGCAACACACACGGGACGGTTACTGGACTTGCTCCATGCGGCATCACATTCGCAGGCCGACCGCCTATAGGCTTCTCACCTATAGACCACCTATCACTCAACCACTCTCGGGCGTCCGCGCCCCACGAAACACCAACAACGAGGACAACCCATGGCACTTCGCCCCCGCACCGTTAAGGCTGGCTCTCTCGCAGCCATCGCCGTACCCTCCGTGCTCGGTAGCACCCTGGTAGCACCCGCTTCCGCATTCGCACCCGTCGTTCAGGACATCCCCGGCGCAGCTACCCAGGCTCCGAAGTCCCTGTTCACCTCCACCGTGCAGCCCACCCTCTCGCAGGTTGCTGTGCAGATCCGCCAGCAGGCAGAACAGGCAAAGCAGACTCAGCAGGCTCCCGCAACGACCGCGGTTCAGCCCATCCAGAAGACCTACACTGCCCAGGCAACTCAGCAGACAACCCCCTCGGCTACCTTCCAGTCCGCACAGGCGGCTCAGCCTTCCGCTCAGCCCACCCTGGCACAGGTTGCACAGACCCCCGCAGCTACCCAGGCTCCCGCAGCTACCCAGAGCGCTGCAACCCCTGCCGCGCAGCCCGCGCAGACCGCACAGGCTACTCAGGCGGCATCCGGTGTGGCAGCAACCCGCACCAACCAGACTTTCCTGTCCTACACCTCCCCGGCTGGTACCACCTCGCAGTACCACGTCTACGCTGAGGGCGTGGACTTCTCCAAGCCCGTTGGCGTGGTCTTCTACTTCGACGGCGACTACTGGCGTAACGACCAGTCCAAGGTCTACGACCCCTCCGGTGAGCTGGCTCAGATGGCTGCATCCGCAGCGGCACAGAACATGCTGTTCGTGCCCGTCATCTCCCCGGACACCAACCGTTACGATGCTGGCGTGACCTGGTGGGAAAACATGGACCGTAACGGCGAGTTCTTCCGCTCCTTCGCTTCCTCCTTCATCGCGGCTAACGGCGTGGACTCCTCCAACGTGTGGACCATGGGCTACTCCGGTGGCGCTGAGTTCATCACCTACGAGCTGAACACTAAGCCCCAGACCTGGCGCAATGGCGGCGGCTCCATTATGGTCGCTGGCGGCGGCCTGGACGAGGGCACCCCCTCGGATGCGCTGAAGTCCCAGCCCATGTTCTGGTACGCAAACTCGAACGACGGCTCCGGCGAGACCTACCCGCAGACCTGGAGCGCACGAGGCGCCGTTGAGGGCGGCTACAACGCCTACCGCAACGCCGGCTACACCAACGCTTCCGCGACCGTTCTGAACGGTTCGGGCCACTTCGACTACAACTTCTCGCAGATTCTGAGCAACTCGCTCTCCAAGGGCAAGGCAACCGCCGCTCCCAGGGTCGAGCAGAAGACCGAACAGAAGGCTGAGCAGAAGCAGCAGAACACTCAGCGTGCCCGCACCATGAGCTCCGCAACCTACCAGAGCTACACCTCCCCGGCGGGCACCACCTCCCAGTACCACGTGTACGCGAACAACCTGGACTACTCCAAGCCCGTTGGCGTGGTCTTCTACTT
>NZ_KV813803.1:71759-154845 GCF_001813725.1 Rothia sp. HMSC072B04
GCCCGTTGGCGTGGTCTTCTACTTCGACGGTGACTACTGGCAGCGTGACGAGTCCAAGGTCTACACCCCCGACGAGGGCATGCTCGCGGCGATGGGCAAGATCGCTAATGCCCGCAACATGGTCTTCGTGCCTATTATCTCCCCGGACACCAACGCATCCGGCAACGGCATCACCTGGTGGGAAGACATGAACACCAACGGTGAGTTCTTCCGCTCCTTCGCTTCCTCCTTCATCGGCCAGAACAACCTGGACGCTTCCCAGGTGTGGACCATGGGCTACTCCGGTGGCGCTGAGTTCATCACCTACGAGCTGACCGACCACAACACCGCATGGCGTAACGGTGGCGGCTCCATCATGGTTGCAGGCGGCGACTCGGACGGCTCCGTGGACGCTGATGCAACCACTAAGGGCTTGCCTATGTACTGGTGGGTTGGCGCGAACGACACCTCCGGTAACACCTACCCCGTCACCTGGAGCGCACGTGGCGCAGTCGAGTCCGGCTACAACGCATACCTGGGCGCTGGCTTCTCCGACGCCCGCGTGAAGCTGATTGACGGCTTCAGCCACCACGACTACGACCTGCCGCACATCCTGGCGTCCTCCCTGGACTTTGCGGGTAAGACCCCCGCGCTGGGCTACAGCGACCTGTCCGACTCGAACCCGAACTACAACGAGATCAGCTGGAACTCTGATCACCGCATCATGCTCGGCTTCGCGGACGGCACCTTCCGCCCGAACGCATCGGTCAACCGTGCACAGCTGGCAACCTACCTGTACCGCGTGGCTGGTCGCCCCGCAGTGAACGCACCGGCTGTTTCGCCGTTCAGCGATGTTCCGGTCAACCACCCCGCGTACAAGGAGATCTTCTGGCTGAGCCAGCAGGGCATCAACGGTAGCGACTTCCGCCCCCTGGAGGCCGTCACTGAGTCCACCATGGCTGAGTTCATGTACCGTGCAGCTGGCTCCCCGGCACAGGCTCAGGGCGGCTACGCGTCCCAGGCTCTGGCGTGGGCTGCCTCCAACGGTATCGGTACCGGTTCCACCTCTTCGGATGCGGTTACCCGCTCCGCGATGGCAGGCTACCTGTACATTTACGCGAACTAAAGCTCGCACCCCTTAACGCATAAAGATCCGCCCCGTTCCTGATGAGTTCAGGAACGGGGCGGATCTTTATAGGTTTAGCTCATGAAGTTATGCGCTAGACCAGGCTTGAGAATCCCAGGTTTAGAGAGTCTGGGTGGGGGATTCCACAGCCAGGGGAGCCGGAGCTGCCGGAGCGTTCTTTGCCTTCAGAGCAGCCAAGCGAGCGTCCAGCTCGGTGTCGCGCTCCATCTGGTCCAGGGTGTTGAACTGTGCGTCCAGGGAGGAAGCTGCCAGCTCCTGCTGACCGATGACGCGTGCCTCTTCGCGGCGAACCTTCTCTTCGAAGCGGCTCATCTCGCTGGTCGGGTCCAGAACGTCGAACGCCTTCAGAGCGTCGTTCACCTGGGTCTGAGCTGCTGCAGTCTTCTGACGTGCGGTCAGCTCATCGCGCTTGTACTTGACCTCTTCAAGCTTGGAGCGCATCTTCTCCAGGCCGTCCTTGAGCTGGTTGACAACCTGAGTCTGAGAAGCCAGCTGAGGCTCAACAGCCTGCGCAGCCTTCTCAGCCAGCAGCTGCTTGTTCAGAGCAATCTTCGCGAGGTTATCGAACTTGTCAGCGTTGGCAACGTCGCCAGCTGCGCGGAACTCATCAGCCTTGTTAGAAGCTGCCAGAGCCTTGGTGCCCCACTCCTGAGCGGTCTTGACGTCCTCAGCGTGGTCCTTCTCGAGCAGACGCAGGTTGCCGATGGTCTGTGCTACTGCAGCCTCCGCCTCGCGGATGTTGTTGGTGTAGTCACGAACCATCTGGTCCAGCATCTTCTCCGGGTCCTCAGCTGCATCAATCAGAGCGTTGATGTTTGCCTTAGCGAGCTGTGCAATA
Source organism: Rothia sp. HMSC072B04 (assembly GCF_001813725.1). Lineage (NCBI taxonomy): Bacteria > Bacillati > Actinomycetota > Actinomycetes > Micrococcales > Micrococcaceae > Rothia > Rothia sp. HMSC072B04. The sequence goes on from NZ_KV813803.1 coordinate 73,724, forward strand.
CGGCCGAAGATGGTCTGCTTAGCCATAATCTCCTACTTTCTGTTCACGGGCTGCGGGGGAGCACTACGCTCCTCGTGAGCCGTGCCCGTATAACTAATTATGTGGCAGATTTCTGGGTGCATGCTGTGAAAATGATGCACGCCTGATTTCTGCAACCTAAACTTTTGGTAAATTACCTCAGGTGTTTTCCGACTGGGGAAGAAAGCGGTGAGGTAAGCTATCCACCCCGCCGGTCAGACTGTAGAAAAACCTACAAAAACCGACCGACAGAATCGGTAGCATCGGAGGCGGTTAGAAGCTACCGCCGTCACCGCCGCCGCTACCCCAATCGCCGCCACCGCCGCTGAAGCCGCCGCCCCAGCTGCCGCCGCTACTACCACCACTGCTGTGGCCGCCGCTGCTACCCCAGCTACTGGTGCCGGAGTTCATCGCGGTCATCAGAGCGCCCAGCAGCAGGCCCTTCGCCAGGTCACCGCCGAAGCTGCCGCCGCCGCGGTCGTTCTGGTTGTTGTAGTAGTTGCCGACCTCGCTCTGAGCTCGGTTCTGCGCATCGGTCGCCTTCTGAATCGCCATGTTGGCTTCCTTCATAGCGTTCAGCGGATCCGAAGAAGCCAGACGCTGAGCCTGACCCAGGTGACGCTCCGCCTCAGAAACAGCGGTCAGGGTCATCGGACCCACCGCAGCACGGCGGTTATTGATGTAGCTACGCGCACCGTTCACCGCAGCGTACGCAGAACGCATCGTACGATCCAGGTTCTGCGAAGCCGCACGAGAACGCTCACGGGTAGCACGCATATTCGTCATTGCCTTATCCAGCTCAGCGGAAAGCTGACGCAGCTGGTTCGCCAGAGTCAGCGGGTCATTCGGGCGAGCCGAAGCGCTCTGGTTGACCTGGTTGAGCACCGCCTCCATACCGGCAGCGACCGCACCCAAATCATCGCGGCGCTGAGATGCAGCCAGGCTCTTCGCCTCAGCCACGTCACGCTGAATGCTCAGCAGGTCGGTGCTCAGACCCAGCTGAGCCTGCTCCAGCTCATGCGAGCGGGTATTCACTGCCGCACCCAGCGCCTGAATCTGCGAGGCGGCTTCCTCAGCGGTGCGCAGGTGAGCAACCGCCTCCGAACGAGCCATCGCAACGGTCGCCTGAGCCTTCTCAACCTCCGCAGCACACAGCACCATGTTCGATTCCAACAGGGTAGGAGTCTTCGAAATGGGCTCCAGCGCGCTGGGCAGGTAACGTTCCTTCAACGCGCGGTACTGGGCGGCAATCTCCTCCACCGAGGCACGCAGCTGCGGCAGACGCTGAGCCAGAGCCTCAATAGCCTGCGGTGCCTCCTGCTCCAGGTTGCGCAACTGAGCCAGCTTAGCGTCCTGCTCCTGAGCAATGCGGGTGACTTCCTGAGAGTTATCAATAATCTCAGTCAACCAGGCACGCTGCTCAGCCTCGGTATCCGGGATGCTATCGGTCAGGAGCTGCTGACGCTGGAAGGACTTACGCATCAGATCCTCAGCACGCGCAATCTCCTGGGCGAACTCAGCAACCTGCTGATCGCTGTACTGTGCGCGCGCAAAATCCAGTTCCTGCTTCGCGTGGCTCATCGTCGTATCAGCCTGCAGCAGGGCGCTACCGGCGCGAGTGCGCAGCTCCTCCAGCGGAACCTCCGGAATGGGGGAGTAGTTACGAGGCGCACCGTAGGAACGCTGAGGCTGCTGCTGAGCGTTCTTCTTCTTGCGGCGGCGGTACATCGCGTAACCGCCAGCACCCACGGTCGCCGCCGCACCCACACCGAGCACGCCGGATACAACACCCGAAGAGCTACCGCCCTTCTGAGCCTCGATACCCTCAACTGCGGCAAGAGCCGCACCCGAATAGTCGCTATTCTGCAGCTTCGGTTTGATGTAGTTCTGGTACACCTTCGTCTGCTGATCACTCGACAGGGTCTTCGTGCTACCCGCCAAGAAATACGCCTGGCGAGACTCGGTAGCAATCACCAGCACCACATCGGCAGAACCCCAATTGTTCTTCGTGGCAAGCGCCTTCGTCCAGCTCGAAGAAGTAGACGGGTTCTCAAACTTATCGATGACCACTACGTGCAAATCCACGTTGTGCTTCTTCGACAGAGCAGAAATCTTAGACTTCAGGGTAGCGGTATCACCCAAAGAGTTCGTGGAATCGTACACGGTGGTGCCCGTAATCTGCATCGGGTCAGCAGCCTGAGCAGACGTGCTCAAAAATGCAGAACCAGCCGGCAGAACCACCGGGGCACAAGAAAGACCTGCCGCCAGCACTGTGGCACCCAAGATAGTGCGCAGGCGAGGGCGTGCGGGACGAATCTGACGCGCAAAGGCGTGCTCGGTCATGGTCTTTCCTCCGTTGTCGTGAAGTATGAACGGACCTGCACTTCACGGCGTGCTTGTTCATCGCACACCTTAGTGCTGGTCACATTATTAGTGTAGCTGTGGCACAGCCACACAGACGCACAGATACGAGAATATTGCGCCGCTGTTTGCCGACCGTTTACCGACTTCCCAGGCTTTATACAGGAAAGCTGGTATACAGGAAAGCCGGTATATAAGAAAGCCAGGGTCTAGGCTCATGCTAGACCCCGGCTCACCGGCTATTCAGACAGTTAGCGCCGACGCGCAATCTTTAGATTGCTCATCAGGTGCTCCACTACCTCCGCGGCATTAACATCGTGGATGCTCTGTGCTATGCCGTTCACTACCTGAACCCGCGAAGATGAGGCGAACATCCAGCCTAAGAACTGCACAGTATTCAGCAACCTAGAACTGCGATCTGCCTGCTTTCGCATCTGTGACCACAAAAAGGGCGTAGTCGGCACACCACGGCCCTTATACACCTGGGAATTAGAATGGGCATCCAGAAGCTCAGCGAGCGCCTCAATATTTTCGGTCAGCTCCTTCAAATCCTCATCCCCGGCAGAGGAGCCGACGTAATACCGTTCAACCAGGCTCAAAGGCATGTAGCCGCTACAGCTACTCACCCACGCCAGCTTCAACCGTAGATTCTGCAGACGAAGCACCTGCCGTAGAAGCCGCGAATGGGTGCGCAGCACTGACAACGGCATGGAAGATAACCTTTTCTCCTCCGAAAGCAGACCCTCGGCACTCTCCCCGGAAAACGCCTTATACGGATCCGAGACGCCCACCAGAAGCACCGGTCCCTCGTAGTGAACGAACGCCAGAACCTCGGGAACACTCGAGAGGGAACGGATGCGCTCGCCAATGGTCGGAAGATCCTCCCCATCCGGGGCGTACTGTTCGCGGCTGAACATCAACGTCTGGATAGGCTTCTCGGCAAGGTCGGGCGAGTAATGAGCAAGCGCCCGCAAATCGGTCACAACCTCCGCTAGAACGCCGTCCTGCTCAACCTGCAGAAGCTCCTCCAGGAGCTCAATGACAGAGCGCGCCTGCAGGCTCAAGACAGCGGCGCAGAACTCCGCATCCTGAAGCTCAAGACGCACCTTCTCCAGGCGCTCTTCCAGCGTGGACTGCACGCCCTTGAGCTCAAACTCGCTCAGCTGCTCCGGGCGGAGCATACGGTGCGTACCGTCCTCGCCGGGACGGTAGAAAAGCTCGCTAAACTCCAGCGTAGACTGAACGCCCTTCAACGCCTGCTCTCGCAACTCGGGCAGAACGTCAAAGGCGACTTCGGTCATCTCATTCCAGACCTTGGCCTCATCGAGATTTGAATCCTTACGAACAGTCTTTTTCCAAGTCTCGGCAAGCTGCATAGCGCGATCAAATTCGCTCAGCTCCACAAAAGCCGCCAGCTTCTGGGCACTCTCACGCAGATAACGCACCGCGTACAGGCGGTCGCTCAAAGAATCCGGGAGGGTATCCTCCAGTAGACGCCAACGGAAGGTACGCTCAAAGCACTCCTCCGTCAGGCTAATGACGGTGGCGCTCAGGGAGAGCGCATGATCACGGGCAAAAGCGAAAGAACCCGGCGCCTCCGCCAGACGAGGCAGGGACGTATAGAACTCCAGCGCCCCGCTCAGCTTCAGCCGAGATACCCGGATGGTCTCTTCCAGCTCGGCGGCAAGCACCGTGCGGTCAGCCTGAGCAGTCTCCTTGAAACTGTGTAGCGGGGAAATCTGCGCACGCTCGAGCGTCTGCAGGTTCATTACCGCACGCATGAGGTAGTTCTCAAGAATATTGATCTGCTGTAGGCGCGGACGCTGATTCAGCGGAACATGATTCTCCTGCGTGCCCACCAGCAGATGCTGCGGCACACCGCTAATCGACGGCAACGCAAAGACCTCATCCTCTGATGTACTGGCAGAAAGCACCATGGGGTAGCGGCTGCGCTGCGCGTTCTCTAGAGGGGGAATGAGCTTGAAGTTGGTACTCAGAGAGAAATGGTCAGAGGGCGCCGGGTTACTCTGTGCCGGGTTACTCTTGGGAGCCTGCTGGGCGGCCTCCTGCTGCGGGCGCTCTTCAGGCTGCGCCGGGGTGTTCTGGGACATGCTCTGCTGCTCCTGGCTTTCTGCTGAATGGTTCTGCACCAAAGATGAGCCGGAGGCACCGCCTGCCTGCATCGGCTCCAACGGCGAAGGTGCAGCCACCGGCTGCTGAGGAGGCTGAGATGAGGCAAGGTGAGGCGAGGTCGCCTGAATCTGCTGACTCTGCTGAGCCTGCTGAGCACTATTACCCGGCTGCGCTGGCTTCGGCTGGTAGTGCATCGGGTAGCTCACCGCGCCCTGTACTGGTTGCGAAGGAACCGGCTGAGGGGGTACTTGCTGTGAAGGCCCCTGCTGATTGGGTGCCTGCGGGGGCGGTACCTGCTGATTCATCGCCTGGTTCTGCTGCTGTTGCAATACCTGCCGCCTAATCTCACGCGCACGACGGCGCGAAGGGCTCAATGACGCGAAAAACGCTACCGCCGCGCAGATTAGAACAAATATAAGCAACGCGTACAGGCGGGTAGCGCCGTCCAAAGAAGACGCCACCGCCGCAGGCATGATCGGCAGCGCGCCAACAAGAGCGAAAACAGCAGAAATAATCCTCATGACTTCACCATAACCCAGCTAAATCCCGGGTGCTCGCAACGCCGTTGCCTTACCGCATACTAAAAGGGAAGTAGCCGGGGTACCGGGTGCTCTCCGCCAGTGCTTCCAGCATCTGCGCCAAGGTTAAAGGACGATGCGGCGTGCGCCCTCATGCAGGGGGGGGGCTCACACCGCATCGATCATCACTCAACTCACTATCACACCCGGGCCGGTCCTCACACCGACCCTTCGGGACATACTGGGGATTCTCGCCCCTCCCGGTGCAGGGCTCTCATCTCCCGCCCCGGAAAACTATCAAACTCTTTACGCTACCTACCGGCAGTCAGTGCGTGGGTAGCCATCTGCTGAGCCAGCTCGGAGGCCTTTTCCGCACGATGACGGCGGTACACCATTCCCGAGCAACACGCCACAATACCCGCACCAATACCGATGGAGCTTGCCAAGATCGCACAGAAAATCAGGGTGCCGATCATCATGGGTTTCTCCTTTGCCTTTGTCCTTTGCCTTTGTTCTCGGCTCTATGCGCCTTCAACATTACGGACTGACCCTGTGTTCAAGCTGTGTACCAAGAAGCGTCATGCTGTGTAAACCGTGAAGAAAAACCGAGTGCTTTAAAAGAGAAACCTGAGAGTGAGTAGCGAACAAAGCCCCAAAATAAACTAGCTGCCGAGCAAATCGTCGGGTATCTCAGACCAGCGAATCAGCTGCCGATGAAAGGGCGCGCGGAAAATTCCCAGGGAACTCCCCGATAACCAACAGCAAAAAGATATAGAACGCAATGAAACACCATCTACAGTAGAAAGATAGCGTGTGCCCAGGGTGACGCATACGCACGACTCTAGGAGAACTCATGACTCAAAACAATGGATGGTCCTACGGCGGCAATGACGGCGTCACGGATGCAACCCGTCCCCTGCAGAACGTGAACGGACAGGCAAGCTACCAGCCCGCGAACCAGCAGCAGGGTCAGAACGCATACCCGCAAGCATATGCTTCTCCCGGCTACACCTACCCCCAGGCAGCCGCTGCTCAGGTCGCTTCGGCGCAGTCTGCACGCCAGAACACCGATAACAACAAGCGTTACGGCGCAGGTGTTGTGCTCACCGCGGCTCTGCTTGCAGCCCTCGTTGGCGGTGGCGTTGGCGCGGGTGTCGGAGGCGGCATCGCAGCATCGAATAACAGCTCCACCAGCACCTCCTCCCGTGGTTCCGTCAGCTCCAATATCAGCAACTCTTCCACCGTGGCAGGCGTAGCAGAAACCGCGAAGAAGGTCCTGCCCTCTACCGTGACCATCATGGCCTCAAGTGGCTCCACCTCCGGCGGCGGTAGTGGTGTCGTCCTCGACAAGGACGGCCACATCCTCACCAACCACCACGTGGTCACCCTCGAATCTTCCAGAGAAGCATCCACCATTGAGGTTCGCCTGAGCGACGGTACCGTACGCACCGCATCCGTGGTAGGCCTGGACTCTGCCGCTGACCTGGCAGTCCTGAAGATTAACCCCTCCGGCCTGGACCTGCAGCCCATCACCTGGGGCGACTCCTCCAAGCTGGTCTCCGGCGAAGCCGTGGTTGCCCTCGGCGCGCCGTATCGTCGTAGCGAATCGGTGACCGCCGGCGTAGTCTCGAACGTCAACCGCGTGCAGCCCGCTGACGCGAAGGGTCAGAACTACATCCCCATGATTCAGGTTGATGTGCCCATCAACCACGGTAACTCCGGTGGCCCGCTGGTGAACCTCAAGGGCGAACTGGTCGGCATTAACGCGCAGGGTCAGGCAAGCCAGGACGGCGGCACCGCCGACGGTATGGCGTTCTCCATTACCTCCAACTACGCCAAGCGCATCTCCTCCGAGATCATTGCCAAGGGTAAGGCAACCCACGGCTACCTGGGCGCGAGCGTAAAGAACAGCCCCGCGGACACCGGTTCGGGCTCGTCCAAGCTCATCCCCGGTGGCGTTGAAATTGCCTCGGTAGAATCTAACAGCCCCGCCGCGAAGGCAGGCCTGCGATCCGGCGACGTCGTGATTGAAGCCGACGGTCACGCCGTGACCAAGAGCGACGAGCTTAACGGTACCGTGCGTGCCGCGGCAGCAGGCTCTGATCTGAAGCTGAAGATTAAGCGCGGCTCCTCCACCCATGACATCACCGTGACCCTGGGCGACGCCGACAGCCAGAAGTAAACAGCCAGAAGTAAAACGCACTCTGCCTCTGAACAGGTAGAAACGCGGTTGGGAAACACCCGCTCAGCCGGCTCTACCGTTCAGTAACTCTAACTTTAAAAGAGTGCCACATGGTGTAACGAAAGAAAGCTCCCACCCCATATGCGGGGTGGGAGCTTCTTTCGTTAGTACAGCAAACTGTATTGGTGTTGCAGATAGGGGCAGGTTAGAGGCCCTCGAGAACCTCGCCCACGCGCTTCCGCAAAGCCGGGACAACCTCCTGCTCGAACCACGGGTTCTTCGCCTGCCACCTAAAATTCAGCGGCGAAGGATGCACCAGCGGCAGAAACTTAGGAAGATAAGACTCCCACGCACGAACCGTCTCCGTCAGGTTCCTCTGCGCCTTTGGGGCGTGCACACCATCCAGGTAGTGCTTCTGAGAGTAAGCCCCCACCAGCAGAATCAGCTGCACATCCGGCATCAGCTCCAGAAGCTGCGGATGCCACTTCTGCGCGAAATTCTTACGCGGAGGGTTATCGCCGTGCGCGCCCTTACCCGGGTAATAGAAATCCATCGGCAACAGCGAAATCAGGTCGGGGTTATAGAACTGCTCATCCGTCACGCCCATCCACTCGCGCAACTTCACGCCGCTCGGGTCATTCCACGGGATACGGCTCTCCTGCGCGGCACACCCAGGCGCCTGACCAATCACCACAATACGGGCATGAGGCGACGCCGAATAGACCGGCTCCCAACCCTGCTCCGTGAACTCCCTATTCTGCGGATCCTGGCGAATCTGTTCAGCCAGGGGAGGGACGGTCTCCAGAATCTGCTGAACCAGAGGCCCCGGCAGATTATGGTGTGCTGCAGCCATGCTAGATAGCGCCTCCCTCAAAACCGTTCTGACGCCACGCCTCAAAAATCGCAATGGACGCAGAATTAGCCAGGTTCAGCGAACGGCGACCCGGCTTCATCGGAATCTTCACGCGTTCGGTCACGTGCGGGTCCTGCTGAACCTCAGCGGGCAGACCCACCGACTCCGGACCAAACATGAACACGTCACCGGGACGGTACTCAATATCCGCATACGACGTCGAAGCAGTCGTCGTGAACGCAAAAACACGCTCCGGGGCAAGAGCCTCCCACGCATCCTCAAGGGTCTCATGCACCGTCACCACCGCCAGGTCGTGATAATCCAGACCCGCGCGGCGCAGATGCGCATCATCAAAGTTAAAGCCCAGCGGCTTCACCAGGTGCAGCTCAGCGCCAGTAATCGCCGCCAAACGGATAGCATTGCCGGTATTGCCCGGAATCTCAGGGGTATAGAAAAGAATCTTGAACACGTTCCTAAGTGTACCGCGCAGCCCCCGACCAGCCCCCGAGCGTCCCGGGGCAGTAGCGCTCGCCGACCCAGCCGCAGATGAACACGCCTAGAAGAGCGCGGATAGAGCGCGATAAAATAAGCGAGGCGAAAAACCGCCGAACAACCCAGCAGGAGGAACCATGAGCGCAGAAACCACCCGTCAGAACGGCCGCGTCTACCTCGACCACGCCGCCACCACCGACGTACTGCCCGCAGCCATCGACGCGATGGTCGAACAGATGCGCAACGGCGGCAACCCCTCCTCCCTGCACGCCGTAGGACGCGACGCCCGCGCCACCGTCGAATACGCCCGCGAACGCATCGCCCGCGCTGTTGGAGCCGACCCCGCCGAGGTTATTTTCACGTCCGGCGGCACCGAATCGGACAATCTCGCTGTCAAGGGCATCTACTGGAAGCGCCGCGAAGAAGACCCTCAGCGCACCCGAATTCTCGTCTCCTCCATTGAGCACCACGCCGTGGAAGAAACCTGCGAATGGCTCGAAAAGGCAGAAGGCGCGCAGCTCGAATGGATCCCCGTAGACGAGCACGGTAGCGTCAACCCGCAGACCGTCCGCGAACTCATCGAGAAGAACCCCGAAGACGTCGCGCTCGTGACCGTCATGTGGGCGAACAACGAGGTCGGTACCGTACAGCCCATCCCCGAAATCGCCGCCATTGCTGCTGAATACGGTATTCCCGTGCACTCGGACGCTGTGCAGGCATTCGGCGCGGTGCCTATCGACTTCCACGCCAGCGGGGTAGCGACCCTCGCAATCTCGGGCCACAAAATCGGTGGGCCCATGGGCATCGGCGCGCTGGTAGCAACCCGCGCCGTGCAGCTGACCCCCGTGCTTCACGGAGGCGGTCAGGAACGCTCCGTACGCTCCGGCACCATCGACGCGCCCGCCATCGCAGGTTTCGCAGAGGCCGCTGTGCACTCGGTACAGCACATCGCCGAAGAATCCGCCCGCATCGCCGCGCTACGCAACGAACTCGTTGCGGCAATTAGCGCGCTCATCCCTCAGGCGCACCTGAGCGGCGAAAACCCGCTCACCGAAGAATACCCTGGCCAGAAGCGACTGCCCGGCAACGCCCACTTCACCTTCGAAAATGCAGAAGGCGACACCCTGCTCTTCCTTCTGGACATGCAGGGCATCAGCAGCTCCACCGGCTCCGCCTGCAATGCCGGGGTGACCCGCCCCTCCCACGTGCTCATGGCAATGGGAATGGACGAAGACACCGCCCGCAGCGCCCAGCGATTCACCCTCGGCCATTCCACCACCGGAGCCGATATCGCACGCCTCATCGCGGCACTACCCGCCGCCTACGAACAGGCAGCAAAGGCGGGACTGTCCTCGCAGCTGCCGGACGCCTCCCGCTGGCATTAGAAAAGCAGAAGAGAAGATACCCAACCGCCCTCAGCCTGCAATCTCAGCGTTCGCTGAGGGCTGGCTGAGGGTGCACTGCCCAATATCCCGCCGAGCCCCTGCGTACAATGGGTAGCTACAGTAACGGAAAGTCCGCCCGCACACAGGGCACGCTCCGAACGTTCCTAGAAGCTCAACACAACAGAAGGATAGGCAGTGAAAATTCTTGCAGCTATGAGTGGCGGCGTTGACTCCGCAGTCGCCGCAGCCCGCGCCGTAGAAGCAGGACACGAAGTAGTCGGCGTTCACCTAGCCCTATCCCGCATGCCCGGCACCCTGCGCACCGGCTCCCGCGGCTGCTGCACCCTCGAAGACTCCATGGACGCCCGCCGCGTCTGCTCCCAGCTGGGCATCCCCTTCTTCGTCTGGGACTTCTCCGAACGCTTCAAGGAAGACGTCGTCGACGACTTCATCTCCGAATACGAAGCCGGACGAACCCCCAACCCCTGCATGCGCTGCAACGAAAAGATTAAGTTCGCCGCGCTACTCGAACGCGCCCTCGCACTCGGCTTCGACGCCGTAGTGACCGGCCACTACGCCCGCGTCATCACCACCGAAGACGGTAACCGCGAACTGCACCGCGCCGCCGACTGGGCCAAGGACCAGTCCTACGTGCTCGGCGTGCTCACCCACGAACAGCTCAAGCACGCCTGGTTCCCCCTGGCGGATACCCCCTCCAAGGCACAGGTGCGTGCGGAGGCGGCAGAGCGCGGCTTCTCCGTGGCGAAGAAGCCGGACTCCTACGACATCTGCTTCATCCCCGAAGGTGATACCCGCGCCTGGCTGGGCGACCACATCACAATGCGCCCCGGCCTCATCAAGGACACCCACGGCGAGGTGCTCGGCGAGCACCCCGGCGCGCAGGCGTACACCGTAGGCCAGCGTAAGGGCCTGGCGCTGGGCCGCCCCGCCGCCGACGGCAAGCCTCGCTTCGTGCTTGAGGTGCGCCCCAAGGAAAATGAAGTCATCGTCGGCTCCCGCGAGCTACTTGCCGTGCACGAAATCCGCGGTATCCGCGCCACCTGGGCGGGTGTCCCCGTGGAACAGGCGGCACGCTTCCTGGAACAGCCCGCGCAGCTGGGCGCCCGCAGCGAAGAGTTCGAGGTGACCGCACAGGTGCGCGCGCACGCCGACCCGGTCCGCGCCAAGGCGTACATGACCTGGGCACCCGACCCCGAAGCTGAAGAAGAAGGCGCACTGCGTCTGGAAACCGTAGTGCGCCTCCTGGATCCGCTCTCCGGCGTGGCACCGGGACAGACCATGGTGCTCTACCAGGGCACCCGCGTACTGGGTCAGTCCACGATCGCCCGCGCCTACTCGCTGGACCGCGAAGACATTCAGGAAACCCTGTCTGCTGGCGCCTCCACCAGCGCCGACTAGCCGCACAGAATAGCCGCGTACCCCGCTATTCGCAGCTGTTGCCGCAACAGCCTGCTCGAGCGCAACGCACAGAAGACCACAACCGGACTGAGGAGAGACCGATGACTGCCGAACACACTTCCTGCGAATTTGACCCCCACGCCACCTCCATGGGCGATGAAGTCGCGCCGGAGGTTTACGAGGAGCTCTTCGCCATGCGCCGCTCCATCGACAACTTCGATGCAGCGTTGGTGCACATCCTCGCGGAGCGTTTTCAGGCAACCAAGCGCGTGGGCGTCCTGAAGGCTAAGCACAACCTGCCCGCTGGCGACCCCGGTCGTGAAGAGGCGCAGATTGCTCGCCTGCGTGCCATGGCGAAGGAATCCAGCCTGGACCCGGAATTCGCGGAGAAGTTCCTGAACTTCATCATCTCTGAGGTGATTCGCCACCACGTGCGCATCGCGAACGAGCACGCTGACCAGGACGAAGAGACTGAAAAGTCTGAAAGCTAAGACTTTCTAAGATTTCACCCTCTTCGAGATCTCAGCCTCTCCGAAAAGCCCCGCTCTCATCCCTGCTGAGCATCCATCGTGCTGAGCGTCCAGCGGCAGAGCATCGACCCGCCCGCACTTTTCCCTAACCTGTCTTAACCTCACTCGTTTATGCCCCCTCAATCTTCCTCCCGCCAGAATGCCCGCACCGAGCCGGTGCCGGAGCGCCTGCTACTGCCCGGTGAGTACCGTGCCCCCGAAGGGGACGAACTGACCGAACAGGACCTCGCCGCGCTCGCTACGGAGCGTCCGCTGGTACGTGCTAGCGGTCTGGGCGATTTTCCCGGCGATGACCTGGCTGAGGCGATGTCCCGTGTGGAGGGCGAGCTGGGTTCCCCGCACTTGCCGTTCCTGCCGCATCTGCCTGCGCTGGGCTGGCGGAGTACCCCGCTGGCACGCACCCTGGCGGTGTGCGAGGGACTTGCCTTTGACGGTGCCTCGTTTGGGTGGCGCATGGTGCATAGCGGCGGCAGGGGAGCGCGCGAGTCTGCCCTGGCGCAGGACCGTCTGCTCTCCGATATCAATCTTCTCGCTGACCGCGTGGGCTCGCAGAAGAAACGTTTCGGTTCAGGGCAGGATACCGCCCCGGCGTATAAGATTCAGCTGGCCGGTCCGCTGACTCTTGCCGCCAGTATCTATTTGCCCGGCGGCGAGCGTGCCATTAGTGATGCAGGGGCGAGCCGTGACCTGCTGGAGTCGTTCCTGGAAGGCCTGGAACGCTGGATGGGTTCTCTGCGCGAGGCTCTGCAAGCTCCGCGGGCGCTGATTGCCGTGCAGCTGGATGAATCCGAATTTCAGCGTCTGATGGAGGGGGCCATCCCTACGGTGAGTGGTTTCCGCTCCCTGCCGGCTTTGCAACCTCACTACTATCAGCAGGTGTACCGCCGTATCTCGGAGCGTTTCGCCGAGCTGAATCTGCAGCTCATCCTGGATGTGGATGGCACCGCGCTCAAGCCTGTGCAGGAGCTGAAGCTGCTGAGCCAGTCCCGCCCCACCCTTGACGCGTTGGCTCTTGTGAAGGCGATGCGTGTTGAGGGCGGCGCTCCTTGCGCTTTGCTGTTGCATCCTGATCGTGCCCGCCTCAAGGGGCCGGGCACGCTGCAGGTTCCGCCGCTGAGCGACCCTCGTTCCTGGGAACCTGTGGCGCAACTTTTGGAGGCTCAGGCTCAGCTGTGGCTGCCGGTGGTGACCTCTGCGCGGGTTCCTGATCAGGTGCGCCGCCTGTACAGCCTGTGGCGCGAGGTTGGTCTTGAGCCGACCCAGTTGAGCGCGGTGGGTTTGATGCCTGATGAGCGTATTCAGAGCGGTTCCGTGCCTGCTGGGATGACTTCAGCCGCGGTAAGTATGCTGGATGCCACGGCTTCGCTGGCTCGGGTGACAGAGTGTGCCCGTGCATTGGCTGAGTGCGCGGTATGATTAGAGAATCAGCTTTTTTATGTAAGTATTTACGACAATTCTTTAGGGAGGTACTGTGAGCGCAAGCGACGCACACACCATTTTGGTGGTTGATGACGATGATGCTCTGGCGGAAATGATTGGCCTCGTGCTCGCGCAAGAGGGCTTTAACGCTGTTTTCTGTGAAAATGGTGCACGCGCTTTTGAAACTTTTATGCGTTCCACTCCCGATTTGGTGCTTTTGGATTTGATGCTTCCTGGCATGAACGGTATTGAAGTGTGCCAGCAAATTCGCCGCTCTTCTAATGTGCCGATTATTATGTTGACCGCTAAAAGCGACACTGAAGATGTTGTTAAGGGTCTTGAGGCTGGTGCTGATGATTACATTGCGAAGCCTTTTAAGCACGCTGAATTGTTGGCGCGTATTCGTACTCGTTTGCGTCCGCGCGAGAGCCGCCAGCTGGTGGTGTCCATTGGCGATATTGTCATGGATATGGACGGTCGTACCGTCAAGTACCACAGCACTGAGGTTCCGATGACTCCTCTGGAGTTTGACCTGCTGGCTGCGCTGGTGCGCCACCCGGGTCAGGCGTTGAGCCGTCAGGAACTGCTGGATATGGTCTGGGGTTACACTGATGTGAGCGATTCGCTGGTAAACGTGCACGTCCAGCGTTTGCGCGCTAAGTTTGATGAGCTGGGTGCGGATCGTTTTATTCAGACGGTTCGTGGCGTTGGCTATAAGATTCCGACCGAGCTGGTGGGATCTTCCGGTAGCTAATCGGAACCTATTCATAGGCGAAGGGATAACCTGATTGTCTGTTGCGAAGTCGAGCCATGAGCACGGCGCTTTGACGGCGGAGGCGGTAGCCTCCGCCTCTTCGCGTACCCGCACTTCCAAGCCGCGTAAGGCGAAAAAGCAGAGTAGTAGGAGCCTGATGCAGCGCGCTCAGCGTCTGTGGAAGGAATCTCTGCAGTTCCGTGCTCTGGGAACCGCGGGCATCATGATGTTCCTGAGCTTCTTGATGGTGGGTTGGTCCTTGTCAAGCCAGATTGCGTCGAGTCTTTTTGAGAATCAGAAGTCTCAGGCGCTGGCGGAATCGGAGAGTGGTTTCCGCAACGTTCAGAGTGTGCTGGACTCCTCTGAGGCTCGTAGTGACAGCGAGATTCGCCGTAATGTGAGCCGTACCCTGACCGTCTTGGATGCGGGTAGTTCGGGTAAGCGCAATTGGATTCTTGTGCCTTTGGAAGGTCAAGGTAAGCAGGGCTTTATTCCCGAGCAGAGTAGTAATAATTCTTTGAATTCTTCGAGTATTCCGAATGATTTCAAAACAACTGTTCGCGATAAAGAGGGTATTTTCTGGCAGACGTCTACGGTGACTACTGTCGAAAATAATCGTGAGCGTACCTATCCGGTGCTTATTGTTGGTACACATATTTCTATTGCACAGAACCCTAATTACGGTTTGTTCCTTGTGTACGATATGACGGATTCTTCCGCCACGATTGCGCATATTAACTTTGTTCTTTTTGGTGGTTTCTGTGCACTGCTTACTGTGGTGCTTTCTGTGGTGTGGATTGTGACTCGTTTTGTGGTCCGCCCGATTACGCAGACCGCTATTACCGCTGAGAAGCTGGCTGCCGGTGACCTGGATCAGCGTGTGTCTGTACACGGTGAGCATCAGGCGGCGCGTCTGGGCTATTCCTTCAACCTGATGGCTGACTCGCTGCAGGAGAAAATTGTTCAGCTGGAGCGCCTGTCGACTCTGCAGCAGCGATTCGTTTCTGACGTTTCGCACGAGTTGCGTACCCCGTTGTCGACGGTGCGTTTGGGTACGGAACTTCTGTACGATACGCGTGACGAGATGGAACGCACGCAGAGCCGCACCGTGGAGCTTCTGCACGATCAGGTGGATCGTTTCCAGTCGATGCTTTCTGACCTGCTGGAGATTTCTCGTTTCGATGCCGGTAGCGCAATGCTGACCATCGACACTGAAGACTTCATGCGTGTGCTGTCGAATATTCTGCAGGAGGCTCTGCCGCACCTGGAGCGCACGAATACTAAGCTGAACGTGCATACGAGCCATGAGAGCATCATGGTTGATATGGACCGCGTGCGTATTGAGCGTGTGCTGCGTAACCTGCTGTACAACGCGATTGAGCACGGCGAATCCCGACCGATTGACGTGTACGTGGGTGCGAACGCCACGAACCTGGGCGTTGCGGTGCGTGACCACGGTATCGGTCTGTCTGAGGACGAAGCCGTTCAGGTGTTTAACCGTTTCTGGCGTGCTGATACTTCTCGTAAGCGTACCCTGGGCGGTACGGGTCTGGGCCTGTCGATTGCTGCTGAGGATGTGCGTCTGCACGGTGGCACGATTGAGGCGTGGGGCGAGAAGGGCCGCGGTGCCTGCTTCACGATGAACCTGCCGCTGATTCATGGCGCGCCTTTGGGGGAGTCGCCGGTTCTTGTGACGGGTGAGCCTGAGGCAATCTCGCATCGTTCGGCGACTGCGAAGGATACGCTGCCCAACATTGCTCCTCGTGTGAACATTGAGGACGAGCTCTAAGGGGTTCGGACGGAGAGAGGCTTACGCTTCTGCCGTATATCGGTGTGTTGGTGTTGCTCGGCTGTATTTACGCTTATCCTTGCGTATTTGCACTGTTTACCCAGTACAATCAATGCAGGTATATTTTCACGGTGTTGCTATTTCACTGTGGTTATCTTTTCACCGCGCTGCGATGGCCTGTAGCGTTAGCAGGTGAGTGTTTGTCTTTGTTTGTAGAGGAAGGTTAAGACCTCCATGTCTCACAGGGCTATTGTTTCTCGACGCGCCGTGCTGTCTTGGGGTGCGGTGTCTTTGGCGACGCTCGTGAGCTCTTGCGCGGGTCTTCCTTCGAATGACAAAGTGACTCAGCACAGTAGCGGTCTGGACGTGAAGAGCGTTAATACTTCTCCGGCGCGTGCGCCGGGTCCGCTGGCGGGTGCTACTCCCGAGGCGATTATTGAGGGCTTCGTGCGTGCCGGTGCGGACAGTATCGAGAACTATGCGGTGGCGCGCCAGTATTTGAGTTCTTCTTTTGCGGGCCGTTGGAATCCTATGGGTACGACTCGTGTGTACCGGAATACGGTGCAGCCTCGTAGCGACGATAGCGGGACTGCTGAGGGGATGTACCATGTGCGTTTCCAGCAGACTGCTACGGTGAGCAGCCAGGGTATTACGAGCACCTTCCCGGAGGCTCAGACTGAGACTCAGGATTTTACGGTGGTCATGGAAGATAACCAATGGCGCATTAACTCGTGCCCGGATGGTTTGTGGCTGGATGGCGCTGAGTTTGAGCGCGTGTTTAGCCCGTGCCGCCTGTATTTCTATGATCGTGCGTTCCGTTATGCTGTGCCTGATATCCGCTGGTTCCCGCATACGGACCGCTACTTTGAGCTGCTGGTGCGTACCCTCATGATTGGTCCTGCATCCTACCTGAAGGATGTCGCGTTCTCGGCGTTGAATGAGTCGATGAGCCTTGAGACCGCTAACATGAGCGATAACCAGGATGTGCTGGTTCGCCTCTCGGGTGAGCACCTGGACGATAACCGTTTGGCGCGTGTGCGTGAGCAGATTATGCACGGCTTGGAGAACTTCTCGGGTCTGGGCAAGACTGAGGTTTTCTATAACGGCACTCTGATTCCTGAGAACGCGCCGAGCGGCTTTTCTGCGGTGAAGCTGAACCCGGGTGTTCCTGCCCGCACGGTTGCTATTAATTCGAACGGCCAGATGGTGGCGCGTGATGACTATATGAGCAATGCGGGTGAGCAATTGCTTCTGCGTGGCGTGACCCAGTTGAGTTCCCCGGCGATGGGCTATTCGGCGGATGTTTACGCCTGCTTGGCGAATGATGCTGCGAGCCTGTACACGGTGTATCAGGGCACTGCCCGCCGCGTGTGGCAGAGTACCGCGCTGACTGCTCCCAGCTTTGATGCGTACGGCTGGGTGTGGGCTGCCGATGGTGAGGGCGTTGTGCGTGCTTTCAAGCCGGATTCTGAGGACGCAACCGAGCGTGAGCGCGGTGTGGATATTGGTTTGTCCTGGCAGCGTAATTTGAGTTTTACGAGCGTGAATGTTTCTCACGATGGTGCACGCATGGCGATTGTGGCGTCTACTGAGGGTGCGTCGGCTGTGATTATTTCCGGCATTGTGCGTGATGATGCTGGCAAGCCTCTGCGTCTGACGGAGATGGTGCGTCTGAGTTCTTCTGTGACTCCGCGTAATGCCCGTTGGGCTGGCGACCAGAGCGTCGTGGTGGTGAACGTGAAGAATGGTGAGTCTGAGGTGATTTCCCTCAGCGGTGAAGAGACGAAGCTGGACCGTCTGGATGGTGTGATGACCATTTCGACGGCGGATAATACGTCGAATATTATTGCTCACCGTTCTGACGGTTCGTGCTACCTGATGGAGGAGCGCGGCTGGATCCGCCTGGACACGACCCTGCACGAGATTAGTTACGCCGGTTAGCCCCTGTGGCTGGGAGCGGCGCGCGCGGAAAGGTTGTTTTCGGTGAGTTCAGTACAGCGTGGTTTGAACGATTCCGTGAATGGGTCCTGGAGCAAGTCTCTGACCGGGCTTGCGGGTGCTCTCAAGAGCGCCGGCGGGTCTTTGGGCGAGGTGCTGATGCCGCGTACCTGCCCGTGCTGTGCTGTGCCGGTGGCATACGGTGCCGACTCACCGCTGTGTGAAAGCTGCCTGCCGCAGCTGTATTCGGCGTTGGCGCGTGTGGAGCGTGTGCAGGTTCTGCAGCCTCTTGATGGCGCGGCTGCTCCCGAGGTGCGTGCGGCATCCCGGTATGAAGGGATGATGCCGCGTGCCCTGTTGGCGTTGAAGAACGCTGGTCGCACCGATTTGCTGCCCCTGTTGGGTGAGGGTTTGGCGCGTAGCGTGTACGAGCTTCTTCGGGCGCATCGGGATGAGCTTCAGAGCGTGCCGGGGTCTTCTATCTCTTCTGTGGGCACCTCCGCCGCACCAGTTGAGGTTCTGCTGGTTCCGGCACCGTCCTCTGCGCAGAGCGTGCGCCGCCGCGGCTATTCGCCAGCAAATCTTTTGGTGCAGGAGGCGGCGCGGCAGCTCAATCAGCGTCTGCCCGCCTCGGTGCGAGTGCGTGCCGTGGACGTCATCGGGTATGCGCCTCGCGGTCGGCGGGGGAGCGGCGCCTCCTTATCTTCTCGTGTGGGTACTTCTCTTCTCGGTGCTTCTGAGGCAAAGAATGAGCAGAAGAGCTTGGGCGCTGTGGGTCGTGCCGAGCGGATGCACGGTGCCTTGCGCGTTATGGAGCCTGCCCTGTGCGCGGATCGGGTGAGCATTATTTGTGATGACGTGGTGACCACCGGTGCGACCGCCTCTGAGATGGTGCGTGTGCTGCAGGAATCCGGTTCGCGGGTGCTAGGCGTGTGTGCTGTGGCGGCGGTACCGAAAAAGGCTCAGATATAGCGTTTCTTGTAGTTAGTTGCAAGAGATACACGATTTTTAGCGAATAAAGTTCGCAGACGGACGAATAGCTATTATTTAGGCTAAATATTTGTCATATCTAGTGATATGAAACATGTTTCGTACTAAAATATATACAAGGGAACGGCATTGAAGTCGAACCCCCGTACCGGGTCCAACCGGACGCGGTATAAGCCCCCAACCTGGAGGGAATGATCGTGGAAGTCAACATCTACGGCCGCAATATCAAGGTCACCGAACGCCTGGAAGAATACGTGAGCGACAAGGTTCAGAAGTTCGCTCAGCTCGGCGATAACGTGAAGGACATCGACGTCAAGTTCAGCAAGGACGGTCATCTGGGTGGCGAGTCCATCCGCGTTGAGATTACCGTTGTTGGTACTGGCCCTGTCCTCCGTTCCGAAGCCCAGGGTCACGACAAGTTCGCGGTCTTCGATGAAACCTACGGCAAGCTCCTGGAGCGTCTGCGCCGTGCACGTGACCGCCGCAAGCTGCACAAGCGCGGTGGCAAGCACCCCGTCTCCGTGGCGGACGCTACCGGCTCGATTCCTGTGGTTACCGAAGCAATTACCGAGATTCTGCTGCCGGATGTTCCGGTGGAAGAAGCAGCATTCGACAACAGCGAGGTCACCCTCGCCGATGAAGCAGCATCTCCCATTGAGATTCGCCGCAAGAGCTTCAAGGGTGAGCGTCTGACTCCCGCAGAAGCTGTTGACCGTATGGAACTGGTCGGCCACGACTTCTACCTGTACATTGACAGCGAGACCGGCGCACCGGCTGCGGCATACCGCCGTAAGGGCTGGAGCTACGGCATTATTACTCTGGATAACGAGTAAAACCCAACGTACCTGCTGGCAGCTGAGGTGGCATGCCCAGCGAGCAGGCTAAGGACCCGGGCGGTCTGGGAACACACCCCGTGTTTCTCCAGGCCCCCGGGTTTTTCTCTGTCTTCTACAGCTGAGGTTCTCGGCTCGGATTCTCAGCGCGGGGATGCGCCCGACCCCGGAACCCGGTGCTCCCTCCACCTCCGCCAGAGGATGAACGACGCGCAACGTCACCAAATGTCACCTCGTGGGCGTACAGCGTAAAAAATAGCTCGGACGGGCGAATTAGGCGGCTCTGCCATACAATATGTAGGAAGGCCTCACCGCGCGCACTCTCGCGCGCCCTTGGTGAGGATACCGAAACAAGCAAGGAGTAGAAGCTCAGTGGCATCTTTCTTGGAGAAAATCCTCCGAACCGGCGATAAGAGGGTTCTGCGACAGCTCGAAGCGTACACCAAGGCGGTGAACTCGCTCGAGGACAGCTTCGCATCTATGACCGATGAGGAACTGCGAGCGGAAACCGACAAGTTCCGCGAGCGCGTCAAGGACGGCGAATCCCTCGACATTATGCTGCCGGAGGCCTTTGCGGTGGTCCGTGAAGCATCCAAGCGTACCCTGGGCAAGCGCCACTACGACGTGCAGCTCATGGGTGGTGCAGCGCTGCACCTGGGCAACATTGCCGAAATGAAGACCGGTGAGGGTAAGACCCTTGTCGCGACCCTGCCCGCGTACCTGAACGCGCTGAGCGGCAAGGGCGTGCACATTGTGACCGTGAACGACTACCTGGCTGAGTACCAGGCGAACCTCATGGGTCGCGTGTTCCGCTTCCTCGGCATGGAGTGCGGCGTGATTCTCTCCTCCATGGAACCTGACGAGCGTCGTAAGCAGTACGCCGCAGACATCACCTACGGTACGAACAACGAGTTCGGCTTCGATTACCTGCGCGACAACATGGCATGGACCGTGGAGGAGCAGGTTCAGCGCGGCCACAACTTCGCCATTATTGATGAGGTGGACTCCATCCTGATCGATGAGGCGCGTACCCCTCTGATCATTTCCGGCCCCGCAGCCGGTGAGGCGAACCGCTGGTACGCAGAGTTCGCGCGCATTGCCGCGACCCTGCTCAAGCGCGGTGAAGACTACGAAGTAGACGAGAAGAAGCGCACCGTCGGCATCCTCGAATCCGGCATTGACAAGGTGGAAGACCATCTGGGTGTGAAGAACCTCTACGAATCCAAGAACACCCCGCTCATTGGCTTCCTGAACAACTCCATTAAGGCGAAGGAGCTGTTCACCAACAACAAGGACTATGTGGTCATCGACGGCGAGGTCCTGATTGTTGATGAGCACACCGGTCGTATTCTGCCGGGCCGCCGCTACAACGACGGCATCCACCAGGCGATTGAGGCGAAGGAAGGCGTCGAAATCAAGCCTGAGAACCAGACCATGGCGACTGTGACTCTGCAGAACTACTTCCGCATGTACGACAAGCTGTCCGGTATGACCGGTACCGCGGAAACCGAAGCGGCAGAGTTCATGAACACCTACGAGCTCGGCGTGGTGCCCATCCCCACCAACAAGGGTGTGCAGCGCATCGACAACCCCGATAAGGTGTACCGCGACGAAATCGCCAAGTTCAAGGCGGTCGTCAAGGACATTAAGGAACGCCACGAAAAGGGCCAGCCGATCCTGGTGGGTACCGCAAGCGTGGAGAACTCCGAATACCTTTCTCGCCAGCTGGCGAAGGCAGGCGTGCGCCACGAGGTGCTGAACGCAAAGAACAACGAGCGTGAGGCTGCTATTGTTGCGCAGGCGGGCCGTAAGGGTGCCGTCACCGTGGCAACCAACATGGCTGGTCGCGGTACCGACATTATGCTCGGTGGTAACCCCGAATTTGAGGCCGTCGAGAAGATGCGTGAGCTCGGCCTGGACCCGAACACCAACTCCGAAGAGTACGAGGCACGCTGGCCCGAGGTTCTGAAGGCCTGCGAAGACGCCGCTAAAGAAGAGCATGATGAAGTCACCAAGCTCGGTGGCCTGTACGTGCTCGGCACTGAGCGTCACGAGTCCCGACGTATCGACAACCAGCTGCGCGGTCGTTCCGGCCGTCAGGGTGACCCGGGCGAGTCCCGCTTCTACCTGTCGCTGACCGACGAACTGATGCGCCTGTTCAACACCGGCATGGCGACCCGCCTCATGGCGGCAGCCCCCGAGGACTCCGCACTGGACTCCAAGATCGTTAGCCGCGCTATCGCTACCGCACAGGCAAACGTTGAGGGCCGTAACGCTGAGCAGCGTAAGAACGTGCTCAAGTATGACGACGTGCTCAACCGCCAGCGTGAAGCGATTTACAAGGACCGCGGTCGCATCCTGCACGGTGACGACCTGAAGGAACAGATTTCCGGCTTCGTGGACGAGGTGCTGACCACCATCATTGACGCCCGCGTCTCTGAAGGCCACGCCGAGGACTGGGACTTCGACGAGCTCTGGAGCGCCCTCAAGCAGGTGTACCCCATCTCCATCACCGTGGACGACCTGGCAGAGGACGCCGGCGACCGCACCAAGATCACTCGCGACCAGATCGTGAAGGAAGTTTTGGCGGACGCACACCTCATCTACGAGGAGCGTGAAAAGAGCGTCGGCGAAGAGAGCATGCGCGAAATTGAACGCCGCGTCATGCTGTCCGTCATTGGTGAGCGCTGGCCCGAGCACCTGTACGAGATGGAATACCTCAAGGAAGGTATCGGTCTGCGTGCAATGGCTCAGCGTGACCCGCTGGTCGAGTACCAGCGTGAAGGCTACGACATGTACCAGTCGATGCTCGGTGCGGTCCGTGAAGAGACCGTGACCTACCTGTTCAACCTGGACCTGTCCAAGCAGCGTACTCAGGCTTCTGCTGTGCGCCTGGCTGAGCCTTCGCGCCCGAAGTTCCTGCAGTACTCCGCCCCCGATGAGGACGGTCACGAGCAGGTTCACGTTGAGCGCACCAAGGAGAGCTAGCCTCGGTGTAAACCCGGCGTAAACCCGAAAACGCTATAGACGCAACAGAGAGGGTGCGAATCCAATACCGGATTCGCACCCTCTCTGTTTGTCTGTGTGTTTTGTAGGGGAAGCCGGGGAAGCCTTAGTCTTCGTCCAAGCGGCTCTGCGGCTGCTCGATGGAGGTAATCAGCCACATGCCGTGAATCAGCCGCATCTGCATGGTCACCACGCGAACCTTATCCGCACAACGCAATAGCGCCACCGCCTCGTAAAGCTCCTCGTGCACCTTCTGCGCTCGCACCCGCAGCAGAACCGGCGGAAGAGTCAACAGCATCTCCTTGCGCACCTGACGCGGATTTTTGGGGAAGAACGGTAGCAGACGGTGGAAACAATCTGCTGACACCCACTGCGCCAGCTGCTGACGCGAACGACGAGCCGACATGATCTCCAGGTAAGCAATCGCCACACCCGCGCAACGACCCTCCAACTGGCGAGCCAATGCATCCGCAGGACGCAGCGGGCGGCCCCTCTTCACTACCTTCGGGCGTTGCGCCGAATGCTGCTCATAACGCGGCAGCGGCAACAGCGAATAGACCGACGCGCTGTTCCGCCTCTGCACCAGAGCCATCGTGCCCTGCCCCTGCTCCGGTAGCGGAGCGACCTGCTCGGCACTCGCGGGCTGGGGCACCGACTGAGCCACCGGCTGGGAGGTGCGAGCCGCCTGACGCTTTGAATACGGGCTGGCAGGCTGGTTGTCGCGGGAGGCAGGCTGATGCGGCGGGGTCCACGGGGAACGGGGGAGAAGGTTGGAGAAGCTCATGACGGCTCCTTTCGGTGCAGGGTATGTGAGGTGAGTTGAGCGAACGAAAGACTGTTAGGATGAGGTGGAATGGGGTGGAAGACGCGGGTGA
Source organism: Rothia sp. HMSC072B04 (assembly GCF_001813725.1). Taxonomy (NCBI): domain Bacteria; kingdom Bacillati; phylum Actinomycetota; class Actinomycetes; order Micrococcales; family Micrococcaceae; genus Rothia; species Rothia sp. HMSC072B04. The sequence continues at coordinate 97,219 of NZ_KV813803.1, forward strand.
GGTTAGTGAACGGGCTGTTCGGGAATCTGCAGAACCTGCCCCTCGTAGAGCAGTTCGGCGTTCTGACCCAGAGCGTCCTTGTTCGCCTCGTAAATGTCGAGGGTGTAGTCGTAAATGGTGGAGGCGTCGGTGCCTTCGCCCAGCTGGTCGGCGGCAATCGACCAGAGCGTATCGCCCGCCTGAACCGTGTAAGAGTAGGTGCCCGCCTCGGTGCGGGGAGGAGAAAAGAAGGGGCTACGGTCCTGCAGGTAGCCTGCCGCCTCCGAAGGCTCGGGAGCCAGGGGAATATTGGGAACCTCAGCAGAAAGGGTCAGGGGAGTAGCGGACTGATTCGGGGCGGTATCGGAGAGAACCGCATCTGAGCTGGCGTCTGCCGCCGCGGTAATCGATGAATCTGCTGCCATAACTGCTGAAATGGTCGTCTGCGGCATGCCCTCCGTGCCGTTTACCCCGGCGTTGCTGGGCGTAGCCACCGTAGCCTGTGCGGGAGCCAAGACCGCACCCACTCCAAGAGCCGTGCCGCCAAGCGTCAGAACGATGCGGCGCATAAAACGCGGCCGGAAAATCGCCGGAACCTTCAGCACAGTGCGGTCAGCGTTGTGGCTCGAAACGCGCAAAGACCAAGCGTAGAAGAGCGCGTAGATAAAACTGATGAACCACCAGGCGGCAATGAGGATTGCTACCGCGCCAGCGCAGAGCAACGAAGCATCTGCCAGCGGGTGTGCCGAGGGGATGCGGTGCAGGTTCATACTCAACGCGCCCAAGACCGCCGCGGAAAGCAGGGGAGGGGCGATGAAGAGCAGCGCGTCCTGGTAGCTTGCCTTAGCGCCGGGCTCGGTTGCGGAGCCGGTGCCGGCGGCTACCTCTACGCTGACAGTACGAGGCGCGGCGGCAGGGCGTGAAGCGAAGGCTGCGGGCGCCTGACCCGGCGTGGAAAGATGGTCCACAATGACCTCCAAATGGTGTGTTTGATGTGTTTTGGTGTTGCTTCATTTATACAGGAAGTCACGCTAAAAATGAAGCAAAAAGCATCAAAATGCATGAAAAACATATAATTTGGTGGAATTTGGTACAAAAATCAGGTTTGAGAATCATCATCTGACCAGAAAATGTCCCGGTTCGTATCCGCCCCCATCCTCAGGTAGGGTCATAGCATGAGCATGGAAAAGTTCCTACGAGACATTGAGGCGCGCCTCGCCTCCGAACGCGCCTGGGATATGGAACAGGACGCCCGCCAAGTCGCCCGCGTCCAGTACTCCACCATCACCCTCGACGACCGCCTCCTCGCGCAGGTCGGCGGCCCCATCCGCATCTGCGCCACCGACATGCAAACCTACGAAGGCAAACTCGAAATGGTTGGCGAAGAATGGGTCAGCATCGAAGCGCGCGGCGAGAACATCATCATCCCCCTGCGCGGAATGCTCTGGTGGGAAGGTGGCATCGCGCCTGGGCGCGCCGATATTCGCCCCGAACGCTACCGCATGAAAATTCAGCTCGCCCTCCGCTCCCTCGCCATGGCGCGCGAACCCGTCCGCCTCTCCCTCGAGGGTGGCACCGTCAGCTACGACGGCGTGATCGAGCGAGTCGGTGCCGACTTCCTTGAACTGCGCCTGCTCAACGGCGGCCAGTACCCGCGCATCTATGAACGCGACCAGTACGCGCGTGCAGCCTACAGCGCGCAGGGAACCTATGGTCAGGGTGGTTATGGGCAGGCTGGTTACGGTCAGGGTGCCTCCGGCTACTCCCGTGCACCTCGCGGCGCCGGCGTGCGCACCATTCCGCTGGCTCGCGTCAGCGCGGTGATTGCCCGCATCTCGCGCTAAAAATATGCGACAAATAGCGGGTGATGCCGTCGGAAAGGGCCTTAGCGTAATGTCCCACCCGACAAGCATAAACACCCGCATCAAAGCATAAATACATGCAAAAAGGTCCGCCCCTCTCATGCGAGAGGAGCGGACCTTTCTGAAACCACTCGAGCGTTACGCCCGCGAGGTGCATGTCGAATACTACTCAGCCTTAGCCTTTGCAGTGAGCTTGCCGGAAGCAATTGCCTCCAGAGTCTGCTCGTGGCGCTCGGTAATGTACTCTTCAAAACGAGAGCGTTCAATACGCCACTGGTTACGCCCACCAATCTGGATGGCGGGAAGTTCGCCGCTACGCACCAGAGCACGTACCTGCGAAAGCGAAACCTGCAGCTCCTCGGCGACGTCGCTCAGAGTGAGGAAACGAGGTGCAGTCATCGAATTGGATCCTTTCCGTGAGTGAAATCCTGGGCCCCTAGCTACCGTTAGTAGCCTTTTACATAGAGTCCATACAGAACATCTATTGAGTACTTTCAGTATATGCCATCACCGTGAAATTTGCTCGCAAAAAGCCTTATATGAGCTGAAAAGTTATCTAATCACCCCTTCAAAAGGGGCAAGACTCAAAAATATTTCATAAACACGGCTCTTGTTGAGAGAGAGTACTAAATGAAATATGCTGTTAGGGTTAGTGTCAGAACCAAATAAAGCACTATCGAAAACACACCACTCGCTCATCGGTCAGTTGAACAACACCCGGAATCACCGCCGGCTTCCGCACCGAAAGGCACAACCACATCATGCGCATACGACAGAACGCGACGAAGCGTTCCACCCTCACCGAGCCCCACGCCAAACGTCTCAAAAGGCCCACCGTCAAAGACTGGCGATTCATTCTCGGTGTACTACTCGTGCTCGCCTCCATCACCGGCGTGCAGCTCTACGTGCAGGCAAATAACAGCAAAACCGAGTACTACACCGCCAAAAGCGAAATCCGCCTCGGCGAAAAAATCACCGAAGACAAACTAGCCCGAATCGAAGCGAACATCGACTCCGCCAAAGACAAGTACTTCACCCGCGCCGATGCCGCGCAGATGAACGGCAAAATCGCGATTCAGCGCATCCCCGCCGGCAACCTCATCAGCAAAGAATCCGTAGGCACCGAAACCTCCCCGGGCCGCCGCCTCGTCACCGTCAGCATTGACCGCACCGCCGCCTCCGCACTCAAGGCAGGCGAGCGCGTAGACGTGTGGACCTCCGGCCCGCGCAACCCCGACACCAAGAGCGATAACCGCGCCGAAAACGGTGCCCGCGCCATCGTCACCAACGCAGAAATCGTCGCCATCACTGTCGACGAGGGCGTGCTCGGCGCCAACGGCAAAGCAACCGTGCAGCTGTGGGTCAAGGAAGAAGCCCTCACCGACCTCGTGAAAGAAAGCAACAGCGACTCCAAGATCAGCCTCATCCCCGGCACCTACGGGGAGGGCCAGTGAACATCCCCGTCATCCTCTACGGCGATGACGGTTCGCTCCTGACCCGCATCGAATCCCAGCGCGGCCGCGTTTCCGTGGCGCGTACCGTGCAGGACTTCAGCGAAGCCGTCGGCATGGCGCACACCGGCATTGCCCGCGTGCTGCTCTGCGTCCATGTGCCCGCCGAAATGAGCGCCTCCACCGTGGATACGCTCGCCGCCTCTGAAGTGCTCCTGGCGATTATCGCCCCGGACAACCTGCCGCTGCCCACGCAGGCGCACCGAATCCGCCCCGAAGCTGCTCTCGAAGAGATTCTGGGCTCGCTCGAACAGGCTGTGGATGCGGCGCTCGCCCGACCCACCGCAGGCTACGGCGTGCCCGCACAGACCCCGAATCAGGCTCCCGCGCAGGCGGTGCATCAGCCGGAGGCGCACGCCGCCTACGGTCAGGACGCAGGCTACGGATACGATGCAGGGTACGGCTACGACAGCGCGTACGGTGGCTACGGTTACGATAACGGAGCTGCTGGCCATGGGGCGGGCGGCTACGGCTACGACCCCGCCGCGGGTACTGCCGTAAACGCCGGCGCGCCCTACGGCGCCGATTACGGAAGCTACGGAATCGACCCCGCAGCCCCCGCCGGAAACGCGCCCGGTGCACCCGGCGCACCCAGCGCGCATGACCCGGCGGAAGCCTCCTCCGTTGTGCCCAGCAACGAGGAATCCGTGCTCAGCCAGGCCGCCGCCATCGTCGACTCTTTCGCACCCGGCAACGACTACGCCCTGCATGTGCAGAACGAGAACAACGACGGCACCCTGCCACAGCACCCGGACATCAACCAGGACCCCGCCGCGCCCTCCCGCTACCAGCCCGGCCACCGCCTCGGCAAGATCGTGACCGTCTGGGGCACTCACGGCGCACCCGGCCGAAGCACCATCGCATTCAACCTCGCCGCCCTCGCGGCGCAGCAGGGTCAGCAGGTCTGCCTCATCGACGCAGACACCTACGCGCCCAGCCTGGATGCGCTCATGGCGCTCGAGGATACCGGCTCTGGCCTGGCAATTCTCTGCTCGGACGCCGACCGCGCCCAGCTCGACGAGAAGAAAGCCGGCGCCATCATGGAGCGAGTGCCCCTCAAAAACGGCACCTTCGACTTCTTGAGCGGCATCACCTCCTCCTCGCGTTGGCCCGAGGTGCGTGCCCGCGCCTTCGCCGAGGTGCTCGAATGGCTCAAGCACCGCTACGACCTGGTCATCTGCGATGTTGCCGCCCCCATCGAGGTCGACGAGGAACTGACCTTTGACGGTCCGGCACCGCGCCGTAACGCCGCGACCCTCACCGCGCTCGCCTGCGCCGACCGCGTGATCGTACTGGGTGAAGCAGATGTGATTGGCCTGCCGCGCCTGATCAACCTCGCCCGCGAGGTGCAGGCACGCCCGGATCTGTTCGCACCCGAAACGGATGTGCAGTACTGGCTTAACCGCAGCCGCCGCGAAGCCGCCGGGTTCAATCCCGAGGCGAAGATGCGCGAGAACTGGGCACGCTACTTGTCCATCCCGCTCGCCGGCGTGATTCCGTACGAACGGAAGGTCATGGACCGTTTGCGCCGCAACGGTGAGGCACTGCTGGAGGTGGCGCCCCGCCACGCGGTCGTGCAGTCCCTGGAGGCGATGCTCGAGGGTATGTACGCGGTACGCCCCGGCGCTTAACTTCAGCCCCGGCGTACAGGTCCGTTCAGCTACAACTAATGCCCGCCAGAGGCGGGCGAACGAAACCCCGGCGTATCGGTGTTTCTCTCGGTTTCTTCTAGGAACTGCAGAGCGCCGATACGCCGGGTTTTTGCGCCTTCACACGGGGGTCGAAACGGGGGAGTAGTGCGAATGCCTCACTGTACAACTGAGGGGTGCATCTCATTGCGCTGCGTCATATATGCGATTAAAAAGCGCGCTCCAAGAAATGCTCTGTAAACTATTCCACGTATTGTCGTTTGAATGGGATTTGCGGCGAACAAACCGTAAAATGGTTGAACACACCCGAACTTAGGGAAGCACACAAACATATGTCTTTTGCAGAAGGAATTATGAGCGCCTGCGACTTCGGTCCCGGCGACACTGAACGCGTTCACCTCATCATGGGCGAATGGCAGGTCATCTCTGACATCGCCCAGAGTGACCTGGTTCTATGGTTCCCCACCGACTACGTTGTTGCCGACGGCAGCTCCCCGGACGCCGTATCCGGTCCCAGCGTAACCAGTACTTTCCGTGCCTTCGCGCACGTGCGCCCCTCCAACGTCCGAACCCTCTTCCACCACGACATCATCGACCACGACATGGAAGACGGAATCCGCGACGAAGCATACCGCGTCTGGATTGACCAGAACATCAGCACCTACACCGACGAAGGAAGCGGTGAAGGCGTTGGTGCCCGCCCGCGCGTACACGTAACCTTCGTGCCTATCGTGCGCAACAACCGCACCATTGCGTTGCTGACCAGCCACAAGATTGCCACACCCAGTGGCTACCCCTCCATCAGCGACGAGGTCTACGAATATACTGCCGACACCATGCTCTCCATGGTGCACTCCGGCCTGTGGCCCGACCCCCTCGCCCAGGGAAACAACACCCAGGGCAACCCCCGCGTGATCGACGGCATTATTGTGCTTGACCCCGCCGGCCGCGTGGTGGTTGCCTCCCCGAATGCGAACTCCATGTACAACCGCATGGGCATGACCGGCTACCTCGAAAAGCAAAACCTTGCCGACGTCACCCGTGCGATGCTTCCTGCCGGTGAACAGGCAGACGAAACCCTGCAGCTGGTCCTTGCCGGTCGTAGCGACCTGCGCACCGAATTGGTTATTGCCCGTGCTCGCGTGACCATGCGATCCATCCCGCTGCTGGTGCAGAGGCGCGCCCGCATCGAGCGTGAGGGCGCCGTGATTCTCTGCCGTGACGTGACCGAGTTGCGCCGCCGCGAACTGGAACTTATGACCAAGGACGCGACTATCCGCGAAATCCACCACCGCGTGAAGAACAACCTGCAGACCGTGTCCGCTCTACTGCGCCTGCAGTCACGCCGTATGACCACTGATGAGGCACGTCAGGGCCTGGAGCAGGCGATGCGCCGCGTGGCAACGATCGCTACCGTGCACGAGGCGCTCTCGCAGGGCCTGACTCAGAACGTCGACTTTGATGAGCTGATTGAGCGTCAGTTCCACCTTGCCGCTGAGCTTGCTTCCCCCGGCCAGCACGTGTCTACCAAGCTGATTGGTTCCTTTGGGTCTTTGCCGAGCCAGTTCGCTACCCCTCTGGCACTGGTTATCAACGAGGTTGTCGCGAACGCTGTCGAGCACGGCCTGGACGGCGAGACCGGCACCGTGACTCTCGAGGGTATTCGCGGCACCAACGATGAGGGTGAGAACATCCTCACCGTCGTGATTACTGATGACGGTAAGGGCATGGGCGATAAGAAGATTGAAGAGTCCGGCCCGAACGCCTACCGCCCGGTGACCGGTAAGGAAGGCCTGGGCATGCAGATTGTGCGTACCCTGGTGGCGAGCGAGCTGAACGGCTCGATTCGCTGGGAGGCTAATGAACCGAAGGGCACCCGCGTGGTGATTACCGCGGTGCTCGTCTAAGCCCTTCTCGTATGACATGTAGAACTGCCGCCGCCCCGAGTACGGGGTGGCGGCAGTTTGCTGTCTAGATAGGTTCTGTATATGGCAAAAGCGTGGTGCAGTGACTTTATATCACTGCACCACGCTTTTGATGCCCTATTGAATACTCCGGAAGTTAGGATGCACGGCGGGCACGAGCTGCGCGACGCTTCATCGCACGACGCTCGTCTTCACTGGTGCCACCCCATACGCCGGAGTCCTGGCCGGTCTCGATGGCCCACTTCAGGCAGACGTCTACAACCTCGCAAGAGCGGCAGACAGTCTTAGCCTCTTCAATTTGCAACAGGGCAGGTCCGGTGTTTCCTACGGGGAAGAACAGCTCCGGATCCTTGTCCAAACAAGCTGCACGACTACGCCAATCCACGGTGGACCTCCTTCATGATTTACGGTCTCACGCGGTGGCAAGACACATCTATTTTCCTGTGCGCGTGTCAAATACATCCGCTGACGGGATGCTCACCCAGCGTTAGGGTGAAAATTGACTTATCAACTTTCGCATGTTGGAGCGGATGTGACAAGTACTTTTCTCTAAAAACTTCAGTATTACGCTGAGGTATCTATCACTTAGGCAAACCTTTGTCTAATTGAGGGGGCGGGGAATCGCATACTGACACACATATTCTGCGTCTCGTCTCATGGGTGAGACGTGGGCGGTTGGGTGAGCGGCACCTCAGGCATAATATAAAGCGGTACCTACCCCTGAAATGCCGCACCGACGACGAGGCGGTGAACCCGAGGCGAACCCGAGGCAGGGGAGTACCCACCCGCTAACGCACCAGCACATCGGGCTGAGTACATCCCGGTCTGCCGCCGACACTACCCATGAGGAGCCCACCGTGCCGTCACGCCCGTTCAACGTCATCTATGCATTCGCCCTGACCGAAACCTTCGCGGCATACATCCTGATTCGCGGCATCCTCTACCCCTTTATCATCAGCGGAATGTCTACTGCTCAGGCGATTGTGGGCGGCGTACTCCAGGTGCTCATTGCCGCGGGCATGACCTACTTTGGCCTGCGTTTCTACCGCGGCCGCTTCGGTTCGCGCCTGCCCATGATTCTGATTACCCTCTGCGCACTGTGGGTCACCGCAAGTACCCTCGTTATGAACGTGAGTGCTTACGGTCTGAACATTGGCCAGTCCATCACGATTGCGGGTGTTATTGGTGCGGCGGTTGCCTTCATCTTCGTGCTCATGCCCAGCAGTCGCCGCTATATTGAGGCGGTCACCGAGGCATCGGGCGAAGAAGCAGAGAAGTACAGCCGCCGACGCCGCTAAACCACTAAACCCTAGACCGCTACCGGCACCTTCTGCGTAGCTGTTACAGCCTGCGCTGCCGTGGTCAGAGCCAGGGGAACCTGCGCCGCGTACACGGAGGCTCCATCCACCACCACCAGGCGACCGGCGGGCTGCTCACCCTGCGTGAATCGATCCAGTGGTAGCGCGGTCACCGTGCACATGTCGGCATCCGCCAGGGATGCGGGTGCGAGTAGAAGCGCACGAGAGCATCCCATGAGCGCAGCCAGCAGGGGTGAGGAGGCGCGCCTCGGCCAGGGCGTGTAGGTGACCAGCATGGCGCGGAACTCGCCTCGACGCTCCAGAAGTAGCTGCTGAACGGCGGGCTGCAGGTACTGCAAATCATCAATGAGCACGAGCGTGCGCGCGGGGTTTGTCACCGAGTCCAGGAGCGCACGGGTACGCTCCACGCTCGGCGGCTCACCCGACGTGCCGCCAGAACCCGTGGTGCCGCCAGAACCCTCAAGGACGAGGGTCTCCAGCTGCGGGTTGAGCTGAGCAATGCTTTCCAACAGGGTACTTTTACCCGCAGACCGGGAACCCTGCACCGGAACTACCGCGCCAGCCGGGACGCTCATCCACACCGGCATCTGCCGGCGGTCAAATGCGACCAGCAGCTTAGCGCCCTGAGGATTGCAGGCGGCGTGGGCGGCGGTCACGTACTCGGTCGAGGGCATGCGATAGTACTCGGGGAACTGCCGCAGAAGAGTGCCGGGGCGAGTATTCGACCCGCTAGAAGCGCTCGCGGCGTTACCCCGCAGAACCTGAATCAGCTCCTGGAAACCCGCAACGCAGGGCGAAAGAATCGACGCGCTCAGCGGCTGATCCCCAATCAACTTCTCATTAATGGCACCCTCCACGCAGTAGTGGCTCTGCGCCGGGGTCGGGTAGTCCTTGCTCGTGGAACGCATCAGGTCGGCGTCTAAGAAGCGGCGGCTCAACAGCGTGGCATGTGCCGCTGCAGCGAAACGACCGCGCGGGTTCAACGCGGAGGTGAACACTACCGAATAGCCGCGACGGCACCCCTGCGAGAGTAGATCGTAGAGCAGGTTCTCCGTATCGGGTTGGCGGACCAGTGCCTCCAGCCAACTGTCCAGACCGTCCACGACAATGAGCGGGCGGGCGGAAGCCTCGGTGCCCCACAGGTTCGGGGTGCGCAGCTCCTCCAGGCAGAAACGCAGATGCGAAAGCTCCTGCGCACCCACGAGCGCCTCAAAGGTACCGGCGTAGGGCTCCAGGTCGCGGTAGAGCGCACCGTCAGAGGTCAGCAGAACAACCGGCGTGCGGGCGGCGAACGCCTGAGCTAAAAGCCCGTAGAGCATCGGGGCACGTTCGGCGCTCTGAGCCAACAGCGCCAGCGTCTGCTGACCCGACCAGCTGATCGGGCGGCGCACACCGTAGCGGGCAATCTCCAGCTCGCCCAGCAGATACCCCTCGGAAGCCGCGCCAGAGTCTGCGGGTTCCTGAGAATCTACAACCTGAGAGGTAGCCGCCGGGTCAATACCGTACGCTACAGGTTCGCTCACCGGCGCCTCCACCACGGGCAACTGGGTGCTCTCGGGAAGCTCCGGCGGAATCGGGCAGTACTCATCCTCAACTGCCGCATTCTTCTGAAGATTCTTCGGAGCGTACTCGCGTTCATAAAGCGCACGAATCTGCTGTGCCGAATGAATCAGCAGCTCATCCTCATTGCCGCCCAACGTCTGAACGGCAGAAACGGCAGTCAGCTCACGCCAGCCGCCTTCCTCAAGACCCAGCACCTGCACCGGACGAGCATCGCTGTTCGAAGGGACCGCATCCACCAGCGGGGCGCGGAACGGCAGGGAACGACCATCCGGCAGGCGCACATACCCGGCACCCGGATGTGCCGCCGAAATATACGCCGCAGACTCATGCTCCAGCAGGTTATAGGAATCCTGTGCGCTCGCCACACGCAAGCAGATACTCGTGGCAATATTGGCGCGAATATCCTGTGAAATAGCACCCTGCGGACGCTGAGTCGCCAACACCAAGTGCAGACCCAGTGAGCGACCAATCGTGGCAATGCGCATCAGCTCAGCCATAGCGTCCGGCATGGAATCGATGAGCATGCGGAACTCATCCACCACGATCAGCAGCTCGGGATAGCGCGGAGTCGTAATCGCAGCCTGGCAGGATGCCAGGTAGTCGCGGTAGGAGTTCACGCCGAGCGCCTGCAGATCCACCTCGCGGCGGTGAATATCTGCGCGCAAAAATTCGAGCGCACGCTCCACCGCGGACATATCAAAATTGCTCAACACGCTGAGCGCATGCGGCAACTGAGCCAAAGGACCCAAACCAGCCGAGCCCTTGAAATCTACCAGAATCAGGCCGAGGCGCTCGGGCGGGTAACGTAGCGCAGCGCTGAGCACCAGCGAACGCAGCAGCTGCGACTTACCGGCACCCGTCGTGCCACCGAGTAGCCAGTGCGGGCCGTGCTCAGACAGACCAATATTCAGCGATCCACCCGAAGAAACACCCAGGTAGCAGCGAATATCGGAGGCGTAACGCTGAGCGGACCAGCGCTGCAGAACGGACTCCACCGCCATGTCATCGGTGCGGTTCTTCTGTCGCGCGCTCTGTGCCTGCAGGGAAGAGAATAGATGCGCCGACTGGTGCACCTGCGCCTCACCGAGCGCGCCCTGCTCCTGCTCGCATCCGGTGCGGTACAGGTTCTCAAGAGCGGCACAGAACGCCTCAACGCTGAGCCCGTCGGCGTGCTGGCACAGACCCTCACACGCCAGCGGATGCACCTGGTAGACACCCTCGGTGGGCTGCACCGGAGGCGCCGCATAACCCTGCGCGCGGTAACGAATACTCTGACGGTGGCTACCCTCACTCGCGCACTCAACCCAGGCGGCGCCAAAAAGCGCACCGGGTGCATGGGTGGAACTATCACCCTCAGCGTTGCCCAGCACGCAGAGCGCCGGGGCGTTCATCTTCTGCTCACGCGGGGAAGCGAATGCACGGGACTGCGAAGCCTCCGCGACTGCCCCAGAGTTCAGCGCGGTCAGCAGGGGAGCGTAGACAGGGCTCGCCTGCAGGGGCATGAGAATCAGCGGCGGAACCGAAAGCTCCGACTGCAAGCTGCTCTGCAGGGCCTGCAGATACTTCTCCTGCTGCGCGCCCGGCAGACAATGCACGCTCACGCCCGGCACCACAGCCAGAGTCTGCAAGAGACTATTGGTGCGCTGCTGATCAGCGCTCTCAGTGCCAGCCAGCAGAACGTGCACCGAACCCGGATAACCCGCCACCAGCTGCACCAGGTAGGCGCGCAGATGCGCCTCCTCCAGATTCAGGTAGTGACCGAGAGTCGGGGTGGGTAGCGGCAGATAGTGGGGCGCATCCTGCTTTTCCAGAGCGCCCAGCGGGAGGTTGCGGCCGCGCAGGTAGGGATGGCGGGGACCGCACCCGAGCACAATAGCCGGGTAGGCGGCATCATGCAGGGCAGAGGGGCCCGAAATCGCCAGGTCGCCCGCGGTCGGCAGGGCGAGGGCACGTTCCTTTTCTTGCAACGCCGCCTGATGAGTTTGCTGCGATGCGGCACGGTTCTCCGCCCGACCGCCAAAGAAATGCAGAAGCATCAGCAGCGAAGACGCTGCAGACATCAGCAGAAGGAACCACATACCGGTCACCAGCGCAATGATTAGACCCACCACGATCGGCAGGCACACGCTCAACAGAATCTGCTTGAGCTTACGCGGCGCGGGAGGGTTCACCACCACCGGCTCAAAGGGGTTTCCTGCATCGCCCAGGGGAGCGAGCATCTGCACGGGCTCGCCAGAGGTCGTGGCAGGCGTGCTCGCCTTTTCTACGGTGTGTTCGCCGTCTGCGCTGGGGGAGGTGAGCATGCAGAGTGAGGAGCCGAGACGGAAAGGCTCATCCCAGAGCAGGATGCGCGGCTCGGCGCTCTGCATCTTCTTACCGCCCTGTGCGTTCTCGCTGCCCTCGCTTGCGGCGGGGCGTTTCTCGACCCAGCGGATGCCGGAGCTATCGGCGTAGAAGCTGCCGTGCACTGGCTTGAGGAAGGGGTCCTGCAGGTGAATGTGGTGCGACTGTTCTCCTCCACGGGCAGGTAGTGCCGCCCTGCCGAGGCTGGTGCGGCCGCGGCTGATGGGGAAGGTTACGCCCGCGTCGGGTCCGCGCAGAATGTGCAGGATGCTGACGGCGGGCGCGCCCGGAGTTTGAGATTCGTTCGGGATGTGGCTGTTTGGCGCATTCGAGGCGCCGGCGGGGTTCTTATCGTGCGCGGGGAGTAGCTGGAACGTCGTCTCCTGTGCCTGAGTGTGCGCGCCGGGTGCAGGGTGATGTAGAGCTTCGTTGAGTGCCTGCTCTAGAGCCTGCTGGTGTGCGCTATCGGGGTGCAGCTGTATTCCGGTGGGTGCCGCCTCGCCGTCGAGTCGGAGTACGCGGGGGTAGGGGAGCGCGTCGGTGGTGTTGTGGTGGTCGAGAAAGAAGAGAGTCATACCCTCAGAAAACATTAAAAAGCATTAAAGCTCAATAAATTATCTGTACATAAATTAACATGTTCGTATTTTTTGAATTTTTCGCCCCGTTTTTCGAAAAACTGTGGATAACTCACCGACATACTGCCCAGATTGCCGCTCGAAAGCCCGGCAGTGCACCCGCTGAAACATCCATGCTTGACCCTGCTCGCGCATCCTCATTGACGCCCTTAGAAGACTCCGATATCCGAATTGGGTCACGGCTTTGTCCCGTCGATCGTTTGGTGGTTCAGCAAAATCGCGATCGCTATTCACGATGAATATTTACCCGTAAACCAACTTTCCTCGCCGTTGGTGGAACGTCAAAGTCTGCAGAAAAAGGAACTCGCTCAGACCCGCTTGACCTCGGGGTTCGTGAAGAATATTCACTTGGGGAAAGAGTGTGCGAACAATAGTCCAAAAGCCACTAAAAACACGTCATAAGTATGCGTGAGGCATGATAAACGGGTATCTTAGATTATGACTATATCCATCATGGGTGGGGCTTTTTGCCCCTACCCGTGCGGATTGCGGCGCGACTGAGAACCCTCGGATGTGTCCAATCTGGTAGGTGAATACCGCCCTCTCAGAAGCGGCGGTGCGCCGTGATAATACAGGAGAAAACATTGACCGCTGACCTCGTAGTAGTCGGTTCGGGCCTCTTTGGTCTGACCATCGCAGAACAGGCTGCCACTGAGCTGGGCCTGAAGGTTGCCCTGCTGGACCGCCGTTCCCACATCGGTGGTAACGCATACAGCGAGAAGGAGAAGCAGACCGGTATCGAGGTGCACCGCTACGGTGCGCACCTGTTCCACACCTCCAACGAGCGTGTCTGGGAGTACGTGAACCGTTTCACCGAGTTCACCAACTACGTACACCGCGTGTACACCCGCCACAACGGCATTGTCTACCCCATGCCGATTAACCTGGGTACCATCAACCAGTTCTTCAACGCAGCTTACTCTCCCGCAGAGGCAAAGGCGCTTATCGCTGAGCAGGCTGGCGAGCTGGCTGGTACCGACCCGCAGAACCTGAACGATAAGGGTATCTCCCTGATTGGTCGCCCCCTGTACGAGGCGTTCATCAAGCACTACACCGCTAAGCAGTGGCAGACCCCGCCGGAAGAGCTGCCCGCATCCATCATTTCCCGCCTGCCGGTTCGCTACAACTACGACAACCGCTACTTCAACGACAAGTACGAGGGTCTGCCCGTTGACGGCTACGCAGCATGGCTGGAGCGTATGGCGGCGCACCCGAACATTGAGGTGCACCTGAACACTGACTTCTTCGAGCCCGGTCACCAGTACTCTCGCGAGAACGTCCTGGGTCAGATTCCCGTGGTCTACACCGGCCCGGTTGACCGCTACTTCGACTACGCTGAGGGTGACCTGTCCTGGCGTACCATCGACCTGGAAGAAGAAGTCCTTCCGATTGAGGACTTCCAGGGCTGCTCCGTGATGAACTACCCCGATGCTGATGTTCCCTTCACCCGCATCCACGAGTTCCGTCACTTCCACCCCGAGCGTGACTACACCAAGGACGCAACCGTCATCATGCGCGAGTACTCTCGCTTCGCGAACAAGGGCGACGAGCCGTACTACCCGGTCAACACCTCCGTGGACCGTGAGAAGCTGCTGGCGTACCGCGACCTGGCTAAGGGTGAGAACAACGTGCTGTTCGGTGGCCGCCTGGGTACCTACAAGTACCTGGATATGCACATGGCTATCGGTGCTGCACTGTCCATGTTCGACAACAAGATCCGCCCGCACTTCGCTAACGGTGCGAAGATCGAGTCCGGTGGTGTTGACGCATAACCATGGCTGATAAGACTTTGAAGAACCTGCAGCGGGTTATTTTCCCGAGCGCGGTTGAGACTGACGTCGTGCCCCTGTACGTGGACGCGAGTGTCGCAACCGGCGTTCAGTTGCCCACCCGTATTGACGGCGACGCTTCCACCTCCATTGCGGAGGCGATGAACACCTCCGGTCAGTCTGTATCGAACGCTAGCGCGAACCGTGATGCCGCGAACAGCCTGAACAGCCGCCGCTCCATCACCGTGAACGCGGGCCAGAGCCTGTCTTTCGGTACGTACTTCAACGCGTTCCCCGCCTCGTACTGGCGCCGCTGGACTGACCTGCAGAAGGTCGTGCTGAGCGTTCAGACTCGCGGCGAGGGCATGGTCATTGTGTACAAGTCCAACGGCCGTGGCGTGATTCAGCGCGTGGATGCGAAGCTGCTCTCCGGCGAGGAAACCAACACCTTCACGCTGCCCCTGGCACCGTTCGGTGACGGCGGCTGGTACTGGTTCGACCTGGCTGGCACCACCGACCTTGAGCTGGTTGAAGCGAACTGGCTGGGCGACATTGAGCCCCGCGCAGACGTGAAGGCTGGTCAGGCGACTGTGCAGATTACCACCATGAACAAGGTGGAGTACTGCATTAACAACATTCGTGCTCTGGGTGAGAGCCCCGAGATTTTCGATGCTGTGCACGAGTTCCTGATTGTGGATCAGGGCACCCAGAAGGTGCAGGATCACGAGGACTTCGAAGAGGTCGTCAAGCCTCTTTCCGGTAAGTTCCGCATCATTAACCAGGGCAACCTGGGTGGTTCCGGTGGCTTCTCGCGCGGCATGTTTGAGGCTGTCAACAACGGCTCCGATTACGTGCTGCTGCTCGATGACGATGTCATCGTTGAGCCCGAGTCGATTCTGCGTATGGTGACCTTCGCGAACTACTGCAAGGAACCCACCATCGTGGGTGCGCACATGTTCGACATGTTCGACCGCTCGGTCCTGCATGCGTTCGGTGAGGTCGTTGACCCGTGGCGTAACTTCTACGCTAAGCCGCACGAAGACATGGCTATGGGTCACAACCTGGGCCACCACAATCTGCGTAACACCCCGTGGCTGCACCGCCGCGTGGACGTGGACTACAACGGCTGGTGGATGTGCCTCATCCCGACCGCCGTCATCAAGGAAATCGGTCTGTCCCTGCCTCTGTTCCTGAAGTGGGATGACGCTGAGTACGGTCTGCGCGCTAAGGCCGCGGGCTTCGCTACCGTGTCCTTCCCCGGTGCGGGCGTGTGGCACGTTTCCTGGACTGATAAGGATGACTCGGTCGGCTGGCAGGCGTACTACCACGAGCGCAACCGCCTCATTACGGCGCTGCTGCACTCGCCCTTCGATAAGGGTGGCCGCGTGCTGCTGGAGTCCCTGTTCTTGGACGTCAAGCACACCCTGTCCATGCAGTACTACACTGAGGCTGGCCGCCTGATGGCGCTGGAGGATCTACTCTCCGGCCCCGATCACCTGCACCCCTCGCTCTCGCAGCGTCTGCCGGTGATTCGTGCGATGGCTAAGGAGTACCCGGAGTCTCAGGTGAAGCCGAATGTGGATGACTTCCCGGCTATTCAGACGAAGAAGCCTCCGTTCCGTGGCCGTCGTTCCTTCGCGTCCCCCGGTTACAAGAAGCTTGCTTCCTGGACCGCGAAGACTGTTGCTCGTCAGCTGTTCAAGCCGGTGAGCGAAGAGGCGAAGGCTCACCCGCAGATTCAGCTGAACTACGGTGAGACCAACTGGTGGACCCTGTCGAAGTTCGATTCGGCTCTGGCGACTAACGCTGAGGGTACCGGCCTGTTCTGGTACCGCCGCGACCCCGAGCAGTTGAAGTCGAAGCTGGCTCAGGCAGCTAAGCTGCACGTCCAGCTGGTGACCGGCTGGGAGCAGCTGCGTGAGCAGTACCGTTCGAAGGCTGCAGAGGTTGCGTCCTACGATGCGTGGGCTAAGACCTTTGCTGAGCATACGGATTCTGAGCTGACCCGATGAGCGATTTGAAGTCTGTTCCCCTGAAGGCGCCCGGTCGCGGCCGCGGCATTCTGGATGCGATGAAGAATCGCTACCTGCTTCGACTTCTGGTCGATAAGGAAATCCAGGTCCGCTACCGCGGCTCGGTGCTGGGTATTCTGTGGTCCTACATTAAGCCGGGTGTGCAGTTCCTGGTGTTCTACATTGCCATGGGTCTTTTCCTTGGCCTGGAACGCGGTATGCACAACTACGCTGTGTATCTTTTCTCGGGCATGATTGCTATTAACTTCTTCTCGGAGGGGTTCGGCAATGGTGCTCGCGCCATGGTGGTTAACAGTGCTCTGATTCGCAAGATTTACCTGCCGCGTGAGCTGTTCTCGCTGTCTACGGTGTGGGTGGCTCTGGTGCATTTTGTGCCGCAGATTGTGGTCATGCTCCTGGCGTGCTTTGCGGTGGGCTGGCATCCGTCCTTGTTGGCTTTTGAGTCGATTCTGGCGGGCATGCTCATCGTGATGCTGCTGTCCTATGGTCTGGGTCTGATTTTCGGTGTGGCTAACGTGTTCTTCCGAGATTCGGAGAACATCGTGGACATGCTGCTGATGGTGGCTACCTGGTTCTCGCCGGTGCTGTACTCCTGGACCATGGTGCGTGACACCCTGTACCCGTGGGTGTTCAACGTGTTCATGATTAACCCGCTGACCGTTGCGGTGGAGCTGTTCCACTATGGCTTCTGGCATCCGACGCTCCGTCCTGAGGATTTGGCGCTTCCTGCTTCGCAGGTGGTTCCGCATCTCTTCAGCTTCTGGACTCCGATTGCCATTGGTATTTCTCTGCTGACCGTTTTGATTGGTGATTTGCTCTTCCGTAAGTTTGAGGGCAACTTCGCCCAGGAGCTCTGATTCTGTGGATATTAAGAAGCTTGAGTTCCCGCCGGTGAGCCCGGACGCTCCCGTGGTGATTCACGTGGAGAATTTGGTGAAGCGCTTCGTTCTGCGCCACACCCGTTCGATGAAGGAAGCTTTTGTGTGGCTGATTAAGGGCCGCAAGGGTGATCTTTCGGAGAAGTTCAATGCGCTCAACGGCGTGAGCCTGGATATTCGTCAGGGCGAGCGTGTGGCTCTTCTGGGTCTGAACGGCTCGGGTAAGTCCACGCTGCTGAAGATGATTTCTGGTGTGATGCGCGCCGATGAGGGTGAGGTTCTCACGCGCGGCAATATTGCGGGTCTGATTGAGGTGGGCGCTGGTTTCCACCCGGATCTGACCGGCCGCGATAATGTGTACCTCAACGGCGCGATTTTGGGTATGACCAAGGATGAGATTGAGGCTTCCTTTGATTCGATTGTGGATTTCGCTGAGATTCACGACTTTATCGATACAGAGGTGAAGTTCTACTCTTCGGGTATGTATCTGCGTCTGGCCTTCTCGGTTGCGGTGCATACGAACCCGGATATCTTCCTGGTGGATGAGATTCTTGCGGTGGGCGATGAGCCGTTCCAGAAGAAGTGTATTGCGAAGATTCAGGAGCTGTGCTCTGCCGGTAAGACTCTTGCCGTGGTGAGCCACGACCTGGATTTGGTGTCGAAGATTTGTGACCGCGGCGTGGTGCTGGAGCACGGTAACCTGCGTTTTGACGGTCCGATTAAGGAAGCTGTGAAGGTGATTCGTGGCGGCGACTAACCGCTAGATGTATCGCTTGTGATGGGGCGTGTATTCCCGATGGGGGAGTGCACGCCCCTTTGCTGTACCTGGGAAGGAGCGCCCGAAAGTTGCGCACGGGAAGGCGCTGCTGCTGGGTAGGGTTCTTGCGGTTTACTAGGGGGGGCTGCGGCTTTTAAGACGAAATGTTACGTGTGCACCGAGTGTAATATAGCGGTGGTCAACGGTGAGCGGTTCGAGGAGCGTACCTGCAACTGTTCTGCGAGTCACAGCTGACTAGGTGTTTTGGATTTTAGTGCACGTTGGGTAACGATATGTGCAATTCTATGCATCAAAAATACTTAAATACTATACTCGTAAATATTAAGGGGCATTTTATTACATTTTGATAAATTTGATGCGCTGAGGGTAGGGTGATGGTGGCATTGATGTATCAATGCTTCACTGTATTCCACACAACCACACCACGCACAGCATCGGATCATTTCAATGGAGAACACCGTACTGGATACCAGGGCGGAGCATCTAACTCTGCTCGAGGAGAATATCCGTGAGGCAATGCGCCACCGCAGCCTGGACCCGCACGAGGACCAGCATGCGGTGCGCGGGCTCATTGACGAGCACCTGACCGATTATGAGCAGCGGCGCGCCCGCATTTCCCTGCCGGATTTGGGTGACCGCGAATCCGTGATTCAGCGCCTGCACGATGAAATCTGCGGCTTTGGTGTGATTCAGCCGTTCCTCGATGACGAGAGCGTTGAAGAAATCTGGATCAACTCTCCCGACGAAATCTTTATCGCCCGTAACGGCGAAAGCGAATTGACCGGTCTGCACCTGAGCGCCGAGGCGATCAATAGCTTGCTGGAGCGCATGCTCAAGCCTTCGGGTCGCCGCGTGGACCTTTCTTCCCCGTTTGTTGATGCATCCCTGCCGGATGGCTCCCGCCTGCACGCGGTGATTCCGGATATTACTCGCAGGCACACGAGCATCAATATCCGTAAGTTCGTGGTGCGTGCCCGCCGCCTGCCCGACCTGGTGCGCATGAACTCGCTGAGCGCCGGCGCGGCGTCCCTGCTGCACGCGGCGGTGGAGAGC
Organism: Rothia sp. HMSC072B04; assembly: GCF_001813725.1. Classification (NCBI taxonomy): domain Bacteria; kingdom Bacillati; phylum Actinomycetota; class Actinomycetes; order Micrococcales; family Micrococcaceae; genus Rothia; species Rothia sp. HMSC072B04. The sequence goes on from NZ_KV813803.1 coordinate 116,516, forward strand.
GGCATGAACATCCTCGTTTCGGGTGCAACCCAGGCGGGTAAGACCACGATGCTGAACTGTCTGTCGGCGTCTATTCCGCCGCGTGAGCGCGTGATTACGTGCGAAGAAATCTTTGAGCTCGCGGTTCCGCTACGCGATGTGGTGGGCCTGCAGTGCCGCCAGCCGAACCTTGAGGGCACCGGCGCGATTGAGTTGCGCCGCCTGGTCAAGGAGGCTCTGCGTATGCGCCCGGACCGCATCCTCATTGGTGAGGTGCGTGAGGCGGAGTCCCTGGATATGCTCATTGCGCTCAACGCGGGTCTGCCAGGTATGTGCACGATTCACGCGAACTCGGCGCGTGACGCGGTGACCAAGATTTGTACCCTGCCGCTGCTGGCGGGCGAGAATATTTCCTCGGCGTTCGTGGTGCCGACCGTGGCGTCCTGCTTTGACATTGTGGTGCATTGCGGCCGCGATTCGCGCGGTCAGCGCCAGGTCGAAGAGATCAGCATGCTGGGCGGCCGCGTTGAGGACGGCGTGATTGAGATGTCCCCGCTGTTTGTGCGCCGTGACGGTCAGATGGTGTGCGTAGCGTTGGAGCTGCCGAACCCGGACCGTTGGATTCGTGCCGGTCACCGCCCCGAGCAGGTGCTGGCTGCGGCGAAGGCGGGTCAGTAATGCCCCTGTTTCTGAGCCTGATTTTGGGGTTGGGCGTCTGCCTGATTTACCTTTCCTGCTTTCCTGATAACGGCAAGCCACCGAAGCCGAGTAACGACCCGGCGCTGGTTGTGGCGTTGCGTAAGGCGGGTATGCATTCGCTGACTCCTCGCACGTTCATGTGGGTGAGCGTCGCCAGCGGTGTGACTGCCTCGGTTCTGTTGCTGATGGTCACTCAGCTTTTGCCGCTGGGTCTGCTGGGCCTGATTGGTGGTTTTGCGGCGCCTCGCGTGATTGTGAATCATCGTGCCCGCGCGGCGGATGCCCGTATTTGGCAGTTGTGGCCGGATGCGGTGGACCACCTGCGTTCGGCGATTCGTGCCGGTTTGTCCTTGCCGGAGGCGCTGATTCAGCTCTCGTACCGCGGCCCGGAAGAGCTGCGTGATGCCTTTGCCCATTTCTCCCGTGATTACCGTGCGTCGGGTGAGTTCGTGCCCTCGCTGAACCGTTTGAAGGAGTACCTCTCTGACCCGGTGGCGGACACCATTATTGAGGCGTTGAAGATTGCCCGCGAGGTGGGTGGTTCGGACCTGGGTAAGCTGCTGGGCACGCTGAGTGATTTTCTGCGTGAGAATGCGCGTACCCGTTCGGAGCTTCTGGCTCGCCAGTCGTGGACTGTGAATGCGGCTCGTCTCTCCTGTGTGGCGCCCTGGTTTGTGCTGTGTCTGATGGCGACTCAGCCTGCCGCGCGCATGGTTTATAACTCGTTTGCCGGTGCGATGCTGATGATTGCCGGTGCCGCTATTTCTTTGGCGGCGTACCGTCTGATGCTGCGTATTGGTGAGTTGCCGCGTGAACGGAGGGTTTTCGGGTGAACCTGCCTCTGATTTTTGGTCTGCTGTTGGCGACCGGCGTGGGTCTGATTCTTTCGTCGGTGCTGAATACTCGCAGTATTTCGTTTTCTGATCGTGTGGCGTCGCAGCTGCGCGGTGAGACTCTGCGTGAGTCGCTGTTGAAGGAGCAGGAGCGCCGTGAGCCGAGCCTGCTGGAGGCGATTTCGGCGTTCTGTGCGCCGCTTCTGCGTTCGCTGTCTTCGTCGTTGAGCGGCTCGTCGCTGAGCGATAGTTCAGTGCAGGAGCGTCTGCGTCGTGCTGGCTCTTCGCAGAGTGTGAGCGCGTTTCGTGCTGAGCAGCTGCTGTGGGCTCTTGCCGGTGTGACCGTCATGAGTGCCTTGACCGTCATCGGCGTGGTGCAGGAGCGTTTCTCCATCCTGGTGGCTCTTGTGCTGGTGCTGGTGAGCGGTTTGAGCGGCTTTCTGGCGCGTGACTGGTGGCTGGGTGAGGCGGTGACTAAGCGTGAGAAGCAGCTGGTTGCTGAGTTCCCGGCGCTGGCGGAGATGATGGCTCTGTCGGTGACGGCGGGCGAGTCGGCGCTGGCGGCTTTGGAACGTATCTGTTTGACCTCTCGCGGCGAGTTGGCTCGTGAGTTTTCTGAGATTTTGGCGCAGACCCGCACCGGTATTTCGCTGCTGAGCGCGTTGCAGGAGTTTGCGGAGCGTACTCGCGTTCCGGCGTTGAGCCGCTTCGTTGAGGGTATTGCTGTTGCGATTGAGCGCGGTACCCCTCTGGCTGATGTGTTGCGTGCGCAGGCTCAGGATGTGCGCGATAACGCTAAGCGTGAGCTGATGGAAACAGCCGGTAAGAAGGAGATTGCGATGCTCGCCCCGGTGGTGTTTTTCATCCTGCCGCTGACTGTAATTTTTGCGGTCTTCCCGGGCCTGTCGCTCATGCGTTTGAACTTTTAGATTTTGCGGCGGGTACACACTGTACCGGCTGCACCGCGGTGGGCTGGGCTGATTGCCTGGCGCGCCGCACCAACCACACACTACCCCCTTTGATAGAAGGAGAAAATTATGTTCCGTCGTTTCCGCACCACCCTCACCGTGCTGATCGCCCTGGCTATCGCATCTTTGCTGGCTCTGCGCCTGAAGAACAAGCAGGATGACCCCGAGCGCGGCGACGTGCCCGGCTGGGTCATGATCACCATGATGAGCGCCGTGCTGGTTGCCGCTATCCTGGCGATTGCTCAGCCCGCTCTGACTAAGATGTTCAACGACGCGATTGCTCTGGTTCACCAGTAATGCGTAAGTCCCGCATCGCTTCTGAGCTGATTGCCGCTGAGCTATCCTCCGCGGAATATTCTGTGGAGGAGAGCGAGCGCGGTGACGCCAGCACGGAATTCGTCATGGTCGGTGCGCTGTTGGTGTTGCTGACCATGGCGATTCTGCAGGTTTCTTTCGCCCTGTATGCACGAACCATGTTGGTGGATGCTGCGGCGGCTGGGGCACGTTACGGTACGATGCGTGACCGCACTCCGCAGGAGGGCATGGAGCGTACCCGTCAGATGATTGAGGGGGTTCTTCCGTCTTCGTATGCTGAGAATATTTCGTACCGTCAGAGTAGTGATTCTACGGGTGTGCGCACTTTGGAGGTGACGGTGAAGTCTCCGTTGCCGGTGCTGGGCCCGTGGGGTTTTCCGGATTCTATTGAGGTGAAGGGGCATGCGATTTATGCGGAGCAGCGTTCCGGTGATTAGCGACTTTTCGCTTCGGCAGCGTGTGAAGGAACGCCTGAAGAGCCGCTCTAATCGGCATAATCCTGAAGAGGGTAGCGCCATTGTGGAGTTCCTGGGTTTGGGTATTACTCTGCTCATCCCGGTGCTCTACGGCATTCTGACGATTTTTAGCTTGCAGTCTTCGGTGATGGCGGCTCATGCGGCGAGCGCCCAGGTGGTGCTGTACGTGCAGGAGCAGCCGCAGGACTCGTCGGTTGGCCCGGATTTGGCTCAGCGTCTGGCGGTGCATGCTGCCGCGGATTACGGGGTTGAGCCTTCCGATGTGAGCGTGTCGTTGAGCTGTGCGTCGGGGGAGTGCGTCTCGGGTACAAAGGCGTACGCCACGGTGACGGTTCAGGCGCGTCTGCCGCTACTGCCTTCGTTTATGGGTGGCGGCGTGATTCCGGTGAGTTCTCATGCGACGAGTTGGGGGTCTGGTCATGCTGATTCCTAATGGTTCGCCCGCTCACCTGTTATCGCCGGCTCGCCTGCTTTCCTCGGTGCGGGAGCGCTACGCTAACGCATGCCGTCGTGCCCGTCTACAGGTTCGTGCCCGTGCGCAGAGCCGGGCGCTCGCCGCTGACCCGATCGCCTCAGACCGCCTCGCCGCTGACCCGGTCGCCTCAGACCCGGAAGAGGGCAGCATTGCCCCGCTGATTGTGGGCATGCTGGCGTTGCTTCTGCTCATCGGTTCGGTGACAGTGGCGATTACGGGCGCGTATCTGCAAACTCAGCATCTGCAGGATGTGGCGGACGCTCAGGCGAACTCGATTACCCGCACGATGCGCACTCCTGATGAAGCGAGTGGTTCGGCGGCGTGGGAGTATGCGAGCGCGTACCTGGCTGAGGTTCAGCCGGGGCAGGATTTTCATGCGTTGCGTCTGGAGAATGTGTCCGTGGATTCTGATCACAGTGTGCACGTGTACCTGTCGGCTCGTATTCGTCCGCCGCTGCTGTCGATTCTGGTGCCTGATGGTATTGAGGTGACCGCTCACGGTTCGTCGCGTTTGAAGACGAGCCAGGGTCCGTCCACCGATTAGTGCGTCCATCAACGGCGCACGGGCGTATCGGCGCACGGGCTTATCGGCTCACTCGCTTATTGGTGTGTTGTGAGCCCCTTAGACTGCGAGGGCGCATCCGCAAGGTAGTGTAACGGCTAGCGGATGCGCCCTCGTTTTATGCCCTTTTTAGGTCTTCGTTGCGCGGGTTCTTCCCTCTGCCTGCCTTATCCTTCTGCGCTGTGGGCTGTTGCGGGCTGTAACGGCGGGACTTTCTGGCCGTTTCGCGATAGTGTTAAAAGCTATGGCATCCTTCGACTTTTCTGCTGAGATTAAAGAGCTTCGCGCGATTTTCACCTCTATTGCTGCTGTGAGCGATATTGAGGGGATTGAGCGCGCTATTGAGGACCTGTCTGCGCAGGCTGCCGCACCCGATTTGTGGGATGACGTGGAGAACGCGCAGAAGGTGACGAGTGCACTGTCGTATAAGCAGTCGGAGCTGAATCGTCTGCGTTCGCTGTCTTCTCGCATTGATGATGTTGAGGTGATGGTGGAGCTTGCCGAGGCTGAGGACGAGGAAACTGCCGCCGAGCTGCTTGCTGACGCTGAGCGTGAGTGCGCTGAGATTCGCGCCAAGCTGGAGGAGCTTGAGGTGCTGGTGCTGCTGTCGGGTGAGTACGATCAGCGTGAGGCTGTGGTGACAATCCGTTCGGGCGCCGGTGGCGTGGATGCTGCTGATTTCGCGGAGATGCTGCTGCGCATGTACCTGCGGTGGGCGGAGAAGAACGGCTACCCGACGAAGGTTCTGGACACCTCCTACGCTGAGGAGGCGGGCCTGAAGTCGGTGACCTTCGAGGTGAACGCACCGTACGCTTTTGGCCGTCTGTCGGTGGAGGCGGGTACTCACCGCCTGGTGCGTATTTCGCCGTTCGATAATCAAGGCCGCCGCCAGACCTCGTTCGCGGCGGTTGAGGTGATTCCTCTGATTGAGCAGACGGATGCTATTGAGATTCCCGAGTCTGAGATTAAGGTGGATGTGTTCCGCTCCTCGGGCCCGGGTGGTCAGTCGGTGAATACGACGGATTCGGCGGTGCGTATGACTCACTTGCCGACCGGTATTGTGGTGTCGATGCAGAATGAGAAGTCGCAGTTGCAGAACCGTGCGGCGGCTTTGCGTGTGCTGCAGTCTCGCCTGTTGCTGTTGCGTAAGGAGCAGGAGGACGCGAAGAAGAAGGAGCTTGCCGGCGACATTAAGGCAAGCTGGGGTGACCAGATGCGCTCCTATGTTCTGCATCCGTACCAGATGGTGAAGGATCTGCGTACCGGCTACGAGGAAGGTAATACCTCTAATGTTTTGGATGGCGGTTTGAACGCCTTTATTGATGCTGGTATTCGCTGGCGCGCTTCGGGGCGCGCGGCTGAAGAGAGCTAAGACGTGAAGGATTGAGTGATGGCTCAGAAAAAGAAGAAAGACGCGAAGAAGGACCCGAATAACGCGATTATTGCCCAGAATAAGAAGGCTCGCCACAATTACAACATTGTGGATACCTATGAGGCGGGCATTGTTCTGCTGGGTACTGAGGTGAAGTCTCTGCGTGATGGTGGGGCGTCCATTGTGGATGGTTTCTGCCAGGTGACCGATAACGAGATGTGGCTCGAGGGTATTCATATTGCGGAGTATGGTTACGGTACGTGGACGAACCATGCGGCTCGTCGTCGCCGTAAGCTGCTGCTGCATCGTTCTGAGATTAATAAGCTGGCGCAGAAGCTGAAGGAGACCGGTTACACGGTGGTTCCTCTGAAGCTGTACTTCTCGAATGGTCGCGCGAAGGTTGAGATTGCTTTGGCGACCGGTAAGCGTGAGTACGATAAGCGTCAGGCTTTGCGTGAGCGTCAGGATGACCTGGAGGCGCGCCGCGCGATGCGTTACCGTAACCTCGGTTAGGGCTGAGGCAACGGCTGGATGCGCGGCTGGTTCGGTGACTGCCGGTAGGGGCGGGGCGCGGTTCCTCGCGTATAATGGTTGAAAATTCGCGGTGTACCGCGAGCACCATACGTTTTTGAGGAGACACATGTCTGAGAACCCGAACTACCAGCAGAACCCGGGCGAGTTCATCCCCGCACCGCAGCAGGCACCCGCATACAACATGCAGGGCGGCTACCCCGGCTACCAGCCGACCCCGAGCTCGGCTCTGGCGATTGCTTCGCTGATTCTGGGTATTATTGGTCTGCTCACTGGCTTGATGGTTTTTGGTGCTGTTCTGGGCCTGGTCGGCGTGATTCTGGGTATTGTTGCCCTGGTGAAGGTGAAGAACGGTACCGCTTCCGGTAAGGGCATGGCGATTGGTGGTATTGTCACCGGCGCGCTGGGCATGATTGCTGCTGCTGCTATGATGGTGCTCGGCATTGTTCTCGCGAGCCAGTGCGTTGAGAACGCGGTGCAGGATTCGAACGGTAACTACGTGTGCACCATGGCCGGTCAGACCATGACCCTGACTCCCGAGGACTACGACGCTGCCCGCCGCTAAGCCGCGTTGAGCATATAGAGACGTGAAGGGACCGAATAGTGTTGAACTATTCGGTCCCTTGCTCTGTTTCTGCGCTGATTCTGCCCGATTGGTGGATTCTGGGGGATGATTCTGGAATCTTGGACTTCATAGATGACCCAAATGGCGGCTTATTTATATAATGGAACCGAACTCAGCGCGCAATGGTGCGTTGGGCGAGTATAAATTGTTCGCTGCAACTGTGAAGGAAAGAACGACGGATGTCTGAGAATAACTACGGAAACAACCAGGGGAACGCACAGAACCCCTACGCTGCTCAGCAGCCTAATTCTTCCGCCCAGAGCTCGTACGGTCAGGATTACGGCCAGGCTCCTTCGGCACAGAACACCTACGGCCAGGATTACGGTCAGAGCGCATCCGCTCAGAACACCTACGGCCAGGCACAGCAACAGAACGCTACTCCGCAGAACTCGGCCCAGCAGAACCAGTACGGTCAGTTCGGTGCGCAGTCTTCTTCGCAGAATGCTTACGGCCAGAACGCTGCTCAGGGTACCTCCGCCCAGGGCGCTGCGACTCAGAACACCTACGGTCAGGCTCAGCAGCAGTACGGCTATGGTCAGGACGCTTCCTACCAGGCGCAGCCCGCTCAGCAGAACCAGTACGGTTACGGCCAGGAGGCTTCCTACCAGGCGCAGCCCGCTGACTACAACTACCAGCAGAACTCTTACCAGCAGCAGCCCCAGCAGGATGCTTACGGTTACGGCCAGCCCGCGGGTTACCCGTATGCGGCTCCCGTGACGAAGAAGGCTCCCGGCATGGCGCTGGCTGCGATGATCCTCGGTATTGCGGCTGTGCTGACCGGTTTCCTCGTATTTGGTATTCTGCTGGGTATTGCCGCGATTATTCTGGGTGCGCTGTCCCTGAAGAAGACTAAGGAAGTTGGCGCGGGTAAGGCATTCGCGCTGACCGGTATTATCACCGGTGCGGTGTCTGTCCTGATTTCGATTTGCATGCTTTTCGTATACATTTCTTTCTTCCAGACCGCTGAGAAATGCCTTGAGGTTGGTACCGAGGACGGTCACGGTAACGTGGTCTGCCAGATTGGTGACAACCCGAACAACCGCATGACTGTTCCGGCTCACCGCTAAGGTTTGACCGCCTAATTTTGACTGCCTAATTTTGGCTACCCAGTGCGGTACGCGAACGGGGTGGGGCTCCCAGATGATCTGGGGAGCCTCACCCTGTTTTTTATGCGCTGTGTCAGGCTATGGTGTTGCTGCTGCGCTGATCTGTTCGCTTTATTCGCCTCTAGCGGAGGGTGTACCTGCGTGGGTGGGGGACTTGCACGCCGTTAAACATCTTAGATATACTGAATCTCTACCGTGTTTGAATGGCACCGCGGCATCAAGGTATGTCGAGGAAAACTTTCAGAAGACGGTGGGCTTTTTGATAAAAGCATAGGGGGATGATCGGTTTCGACGATGTGAGTTGAGATGGGTGAAGCGTGCCGAGGATGCAGGGTTATCTCGTTAACGCCCTCTGCAAAAAATTAAGTGCAGAATCTAAGCGCACTGACTTCGCACTCGCTGCCTAAGCGCGAGTTGCCGTCTGTCGGCCTGAGCATGCCTTTGGCTCAGTTACCGGCATCGACTTAAAAGGCCACTGCTGCTAGCCCTTGTTGCGGGGGTTAGCGGGACTTTTACGTGACTAGGTTCGTCGGTATATGTGTTTATGCAAGTACCGGAGCCGAAAAGTAGCGTTCGCATAAACTGCGCACGGAGAAGCCCCGTTGACGCCACATCGGACCGGGGTTCGATTCCCCGCATCTCCACGATCTCCCAACCGCCCGCTCACCTTCACGGGTGTGCGGCGGTGATAATCGGTTCCAATCCAGAGGAAGAACCGCGGTAGGTTTCTACCACCCGGCAGGACGCCCCACGGCGTCACCTGCCGGGTATTTTTATGCCCAATTGTCGGTCTGTTCTGGGGTGTACCGGCGTGCTCGTGGGTTGGGCGTCAAAAAGTTTGGGCTAACGTCAAAAAGTATGGGCTGGCGTCGAAAGGTTTAGACGGACAGCATCTTCATCCGCACCGACCCTGCCGGGACCATCAAACCCGACAAAGAAAAATCCACCGAGAAGATCGACGGCGTGGTGGCCACCATCATGGGCCTCGACCGCGCGATTAAATGCGGCAGCGGACCCGACACTGAGAGCGTGCATGACAGAAGAAGCATATTTTTCATGTAATGTAAATTTACGTGTTACATCTGGCGAGACTCTCTGATAGACTGCTGAGTAGTGATGTAAGATACATCACTATGTGACGTGGGAATGCAATCACAACCGCAATTTCTGCTTGGAATTGGGGGCTAGCTGCTTCCACGATTGCAAGAGCTTTAGGGCCAGCATTTGTTGGTGGTTTTGGAAAAGCCCTTGGAGGTCCGGCAGCAATTGCCGCTGCGCTAGCTGTTGCAGCAGTGTCCTGCACTCTCACTCTTTAACCTGGGAGAGGTCCAATGCGTACGAAGAATATATTTACACTAGGATTTTTTCTCACTATTGTTCCGGTGTTCTGGGTGATTATCTCATTTGCCAGAGACGGGGAGTTCTTTAATCCAGTATCAATTCTAAGTGCAATTTTAGGAGGTCTTTTGGTCACTTTTGCAGCCAGAAGGACGCTTGAGAGTGATTCAAAGTTCCCTAAGGGACCTCCTAAGGGACCTAGTAAGTAAAACATCGCTTAGAAGTTTCTAAGAGGAAGAACCGCGGTAGGTTTCTACCACCCGGCAGGACGCCCCACGGTGTCACCTGCCGGGTATTTTTATGCCCAATTTCGGTGTCACTCGGGGCGTGCCTGCGTGCTTGGAGGGTGCTCAGGTGACCGCATTGTAATGAGAACGTCATCAGAGAAGACGAAAACGCACCCTATGCCGTAGTATCGAAGGGTAGATATCGTTGTTCGGTGTCGGCTGTTCATTCAACCTCATCGGCAACGTACGAGAGCAACCCAAAAGTCGCTTATAGGCGCACCACCGCTACGATGCGGTAGCTACTATGACGACCACTCAAGGACACACCATGGAAAACCAGATTCCCGCCCCCTCCTTCCCGGAGCAGAGCAACGCAAACTCCCCGCAGCCGGTACCTGCAGGCGTAGCACCCGGCGCTCCCCTCAGCGCCGCACCCGGTGGCCCCGCCCTGGGCGTGGCACCCGCTAACGTGCGCGACCGCGACGACAGCTACCAGCGCATCCCGGACATCTACCGGGTGCCGGCTGAGCACCGCCGCCCCTACGGCGAGACCACCGGTGATTTCCGCGGCCCCGGCTACTTCTACTCCATCGGCGCGTTCGGCGCTTCCCTGGGCGCCCTGGCGCTGACCCTCTACGCGTGGGTTCAGGTAGCGGCACTCCACTCTGAAGCAACGCTCAACTCCCGCGGCTATAGCTCCTCTGCGTATAGCTCCGGTTTGAGCCCCAACATCATGGTGATTGCTCTGCTGCTCGTGGGCCTGATCCCGGTCGGTGTTTCCATTTGGCTTGCCATCTACTCGGCGAAGGTGAACGCCGGTCACGTCACCAAGTACACCTCGAAGATGACGACCTTCAACATTCTGGCGTACATCATCTCGGGTCTGAGCCTGCTGGGTCTGCTCGGCACCCTCACCATGCTGTCCTAAAACTGACAACGCTTGCTCTCATAGCGATACATAGCGAGGCGGCGGCTTTCCACTTACCGGAAAGCCGCCGCCTCGCTATATTGTCACCGTCACCGGGGAGGGGGGGAGTGCAGGCTAGGGTTGGGGCGCGAGCGCCTCCAGCACCTGCTGCTGGACCGCCGCCGTATTACTTGCCACCAGGGACACCGGGTGCACACCGGCGGCTGAAACGCCCGCGTTCTCGGGCAGGTCGCCCTCCAGGGTGGAGGCGACGCCGCCAGCCTCACGAATCAGCGGCAGTAGCGCCGCCACCTCATAGAAAGACAGGGATGCGTCCACGACGGTGTCCACGGCACCCTCAGCGAGCATACACGCCGCCCAGAACGAACCGTACGCACGGGAACGACCCACGCAGCCCAGAAGCTGTACAAGCTCGCCAGAGCGGTCCACAGCGCCTTCAGAGGCCGCCTTCCAGGAAGAGAGGTCGGTGTACGCGGCAGACAGTTGATCCAGCTGAGTCAGCGAAGACACCTCAAGACGAGTAGCCTGCGCCAAAGACTTACCCGTGTACGCGCCCGAACCGCGAGCAGCCCACCAGCGGCGACCCAGCGCGGGTGCAGACACCACACCCACCACCGGCTCACCCTGATCCAGCAAAGCAATCAGAGTCGCCCACACCGGCACGCCGCGGCGAAAATTATCCAGCTCCGCAATCGGCGCAATCACCCACTGACGCGCCGCCTGACCGTTATAGCCAGCATGCGCACCGACAATACCGTCACGAGTACGCACACGTGACAGTTGCGCGCGCAGAAGCTCCTCAACCTCCTGAGCCACACCCGAGGCGTAATCGGCAGGCTCCTGCACCTGCGGCTCCGCGGGCTGCTGAGTAGCCTGCTGCCACGGCGCCAACGGTGCCGCAGCGGGTGCCGCCTCGGCGGGCTCTAGTGCCTCGGATGCGGGGGAGAAGACCGGGCGGTCACGAAAACGCATGGCGCTCACACGATCGACGCTATCGGCAAGAATATGCGCAAGACGCAAATCGTCGGTGTACTGCTGGGGACGGCTCATGGTAATGCTCTTCTTCAGTATTCGGTGATGTAGTCAGCAAAAATGTGTGTGTAGTGCTGTGTGTAATGCAGGGCAGAGAACCTAGACGAGAGCGCCCAGTTCCTTCTCCGAATCGCCCTCTTCAGGAGTCAACAGCAGTAGCTTACGCAAGGAGTCCAGGCGGGCGGGACCGCTCTCACCGGCGTGACCGGCAGCAACGTACGCCTCCAGACCGCACTCGGGAGCCTGCGCCGCGTGAGTACACGCCTTCGGGCAATCCGCCGCACCGGGTGCCAGGTCCACGAACGCCTCCACGACGGTCTCCGGCGGCACATGCGCCAGACCGAAAGAACGAATACCCGGAGTGTCAATAATCCAGGTGCCCGGCTCCATCGGGTCGCCGTTCGCATTCACCGGACGCAACGCCAACGCCGACGAGGAGGTGTGGCGGCCACGGCCCGTCACCGCGTTCACATGACCGGTCGCACGCTCGGAGCCGGTCAGGGCATTCACCAGGGTCGACTTACCCACACCCGAATGGCCCAGAAGCACCGACACCTGACCCAGCAGCTCCTGCAGAAGCTCCTGAACCGGTGCCGACTCCAAACCGGCAGCGCCCTCCTGGCTCGGCGCCAAACCATCCGAAGACGAAGACAGCACAATCTTCAAACCGCTTGCCGCATAGTAATCCAGCAGGTTCTGCGGGTAGCGCACATCGGTCTTCGTAATGCACAGAATCGGCTCGATACCGGCATCAAACGCCGCCACCACGGCACGGTCAATGAAACCGGTACGCGGCTCCGGGTTCGCCGCAGCAACCACAATCACCAGCTGCTGAGCATTCGCCACGACCACGCGCTCCGACGGGTCGGTGTCATCGGCGCTACGGCGCAGAATCGAGGTGCGCTCGCCCAGACGCACAATGCGCGCCAGGGTATCCTTCGCGCCGGAGGTGTCACCCACCAGGTCCACAAAGTCGCCGGTTACAATCGCGGTGCGGCGTAGCTCCTTAGCGCGCGCCGCAATGAGGGTACGCTCCTTCTCGGTACCCTCATCCACGACGACCGACCAGCGGCCGCGGTCCACCGTAATGACCCTGCCACGAATCGCTTCTTTGAAGGTCGGGCGGTCCTTCGTGCGGGGGCGGGAGCCCTTCTTGTTGGGGCGCACGCGCACATCCGACTCATCCCATTCGGAGAAATCGCGCACGTTCATGCGGGAAGAACCCATTTAGAAGACCTCCTGGTCAGCGGTAGCATCAGCGGTGGAGGCGCCGGTCTGCCATTGCGCCAGCATGTCCTCCCACATTGCGGTAAATTCGGGCATGGTCTTAGCTACGGTGGCTACGTTCTGCACCACCACATTGGGGCGGCGCAGACCAATAATCGCCGCGAAGGTCGCCATACGGTGATCGTCGTAGGTGCGCGCCAGAACCGGCGCAGCCTCAGCGGCAGCGGGGATGAGCGCCTCAATCACCAGCGAATCGGCGGTGTCGTGGGCGGTGCCTCCCAGGCGGTTAATCTCAGCGGCGAGCGCTGCGAGGCGGTCCGTCTCATGACCGCGCAGATGCGCAATACCGGTCAGCTCAACGCGACCCTTCACGAAAGCGCAGGCAGCCGCCATGGTCGGCGCCAACTCGCCACCGGCAGACAGGTCAAAGGAGAAGTCACCCTCGGGAAGCTGCGCCGGACCGATCACAGTCAGACGGCCCTCAGCGTAGCGAACCTGCGCACCCAGCGCGGGCAGAAGCTCACGCCACATATCGCCCACCTGGGTCGTACCCGCCGAAGAATCAGCCGCGGGTGCCGGCCAGTGAGGAATAGTTACCGACTCGCCGGTCACCACCGCGGCGGCAAGGAACGGACCGGCATTCGACAGGTCCGGCTCAATGGTCATCTCAAAGCCGGGGAAAGAACCGGGGTGAACCGTCCAACGGTACTCGCCGCCCTCTGTTTCGTTGCCTTGGTTCGGGTAGTGTTCCTGCACCCGAATACCCATCTGGCGTAGCGCCTCCACGGTCATCTGAATGTGCGGGATGGACGGCACCGAAGAGCCCTCGTGCACCAGCACCATGCCCTGCGGCAGGCGAGGCGCCATCAGCAGCAGAGCCGAAACGAACTGGGACGAGGTCGAAGCATCAATACGAACCACGGGCGCCTCAGAAACCCCCTCTACGCTCGCCAGACCGGGGGAGCGCAGCACGAAGGGCAGAGCGTTCTCGCCCTGCTCACAATCTACCTGCACACCCAGCTGACGCAGACCCTCCAGAACCGGACCCATCGGACGCTGACGAGCGTGCGGGTCACCGTCAAAAGCGAACTCACCCGGCAGTAGCGCCGCCAGAGCGGGCACAAAACGCATCACGGTACCCGCAAGACCGCACTCAATCGACACGGTGCGCGACTGAGCGGAATGCGCTTCCACAAAGCTCAGGGGAGTGACTTTTACATCCGGACCGAACGGCGAATCGGTCGGCACCAGCTCAATACCCGCACCCAGCTGACGCAACGCCTCAATCATCAGCGCCGAATCGCGCGAATGTAGCGGCGCACGCAAATACGAGGGGGAATCAGCCAGAGCCGCAAGCAACAGATAACGGTTCGTGAGCGACTTAGAACCCGGAATATGCACCAGCGCGTTCTTGCCAGCGGCTTCGCTGGAGGCGGGTGCCAGGGGAGCGGGCCAATCACCGGGGGAAAGCTGCACTGCTGCGTCGCTCATACATCCTCTTCTGGTTCAAATCATGGGGAGGGCACAGACTCAGAGACGCTGCGCCGGTTAACGTCTACCCCTATTCTACCGGTTGAGGGTTTGCGAGCCGCTGAGGACTCCAGCGGTGAGATAGGCAACACGAACCAGACAGCGCGAACCAGACAGCGCGAACCAATCAATACGCGTGAAGGCGGCGCACCGTTATTGGTGCACCGCCTTCACTCATCATCAGATGTCTGTACCCCCAGTGGGGCAAGAGCCTGAGGCAGCTTAGAGGCTAGCCTCGGCGCAGAACTTCTGCACATCCTGCAGCAGACGCGCCTTCAGCTGCTCGGGCGCCTGCTGAGTGCACGAAGAACGCATCTTCTCACGAATCATCAGCTCAAAGTCCTTCACATCCGCGCAGTCGGGGCAGGCATCCAGATGCGTCTGAACCGTGCGCAGCTGCTCGGGGCTCAGCTCCCTATCGAGGAATTCGTAGAGGCGCTTGAGGGTCGCTGAGCAGGGCTGGCCGCCGCAATCCTCCAGCGGCTCAGAAGCCGCAGGGGCATCGGCGGCTTCGGGGGCTTCGGGGACAGAAGAATTCTTGTCTGTGGTTGACATCGGGGTTCCTTTCACACGGAAGGTATAAAGCGTTAGGGGAGTCTAACCCCAACCTCATGGGGGCTAGCTCACCTGTAGAAGAGCGAAGCTAAGAATCCGCAGGCGCCTCGGAGCCAGAGCCCGCCGGAGGGGACTTTACGCCCTTGGCCGCCTTAGTGCCCTTAGTAGCCTTTGCCGGCTGCCCCTTAGCGCTCGCCTTTGCTACGGCTTTCGCCTCAGCCTTCGCTTCTACCTTTGCGATGGTCGACGGGCGCAGACCGTTCTCACGCGCATAATCGAGCAGCTTCTCACGCAGAATACGGCGGCCACGATGCAGACGAGACATCACCGTGCCCAGGGGGATATCCAGAATCTCCGCAATATCCTTGTACGCGAACCCCTCCACATCGGAGTAGTACACCACCATGCGGAAATCCTCAGACAGCTCATTCAGAGCCTCACGAACCTCCGTATTCGGCAGGGCACTCAGCGCCTCCGCCTCAGCAGAACGCAGACCCACCGCATCATGCTCACCCGCCTGAGCCAGTTGCCAATCCTCCACCGTCTCACCCTGAGACTGCTGCGGCTCACGCTGACGCTTACGGTACAAATTGATGTACGTATTCGTCAGGATGCGGTACAGCCATGCCTTCAGGTTCGTACCCTCGGTGAACTGGTGGTACGAAGCAAAAGCCTTCATGTAGGTTTCCTGCACCAAGTCTTCAGCATCGGCAGAGTTGCGGCTCATCCGCAGGGCAGCAGCGTAGAGCTGATCCACATACTGCATAGCGTCCGCGGTAAAGCGTTCGCGTAGCTCGCGGGTATCCGCCGCGGTGTTGGTTCCAGCCATGTTTCTCCTCTACAGGAACGCGCCAGGCGTTCACTTCCATAACGTAGAATTCTTCTCTTTATTCCGCAGAATGCGCACAAACATCTGCGGGTAAAGCAAAACCCCGGGTCCGAATAATATCCGAAACGCCGGGGTTTTAAAGTGTATGCAAGATACCTTATGCGTTGGGGCGCTTACCGTGGTTTGCGCCGCCCTTACGACGGTCCTTGCGCTTACGACCGCGCTTGCTCATCAGAGCCTCCTTATAGTGTTCATGGATGCACGCCCCACCTTCGCGGTGCGTGCCCCCTATTACCTGCCCTAGCAGAGGCGGTCACCGAAAACCGGTGCTCCACGCTATAAGGGCAACGCCGTCTATTTTTTCATAGAAACGGCATGATTGCATCTTGGAACCGGGATATGAGCTAAAAAACACGAACTTTCTTCGCATCAGCTCACAACCCCAGCCGGGGGAGCGGGCTCTTAGCCGTGCTCAGGAATGTTCAGCCAGTTGTACCAGCCGCGGTGCAGAACCAGCCACGCCATCAGACCGTAACCGGACTGACCCGGACGACCATCATTCGCAGCAAGATCGTTACGCCACTGCTCGTGGTGAAGTAGCGGGTTGAACGTATCCACGTACACGTGGTTACGGCGGGTCACCACATCCGCGTATGCCGCCGACAGGTCAGCGATACGGCGGTTACGCTCAGCGTCCAGGGTCGGCGGCGGGCCAACAACTAGAACCTTAATGTTGTTCTGCGACGCCATGTCCACAATGTTCGCCAGGTTCAAACGCGAACGAGCGCTGGTCAGACCCAAATCAATGTCAAAGGTCGACGGAGCAATAATGAGGCGGTTATCAGCACCGGGAACGAAGCGGCGGCGCGCCTCCTCGAACCAGCGTGCGTTCAGCTGCTCGCTACCTTCATTGGGGGCGGCAAGGTTATATGCCGCAATGGATGCGGTGGTCTGCGGGGTGCGCGCCATAACGCGGCCAAACCAGCCGAGGGTACGGGGGTCGCCAACACCGGCGAGCAGGTCATCGCCGACTGCCACAATTCGAATATTGCGTTGCTCCACGGAATTCTTTCTTCAGCAGGATGCGCCCGCCGTGAGAGGCGGCAAGGCACGTGAGTAATAGTCTTCATATCTAGGATAAGCGCTTACCGGCCTCTTTTCGAACTTAATACCCTATCCGGTAAGTATCCGAGACTAAAAAACCCGTCTTCCCGCCAGAAACATCTGACGGGAAGACGGGTTTTGAAGAGCTAAATCATGAGCCGATCAGCTGTAGAAGACCTTAGCCTTCGAAGACCTGCTTGAGCAGAGCCTCAGCCTCAGCTGCGTGCAGCTTACCGGTACCGGCAGCCGGGGAAGCAGCTGCGGAGCGGGAAGCAAGACGCATACGGCGGTCGATCAGCGGCTGCAGGTTGAGAGCCATGAACGGCCACTGACCCTGGTTAGCAGGCTCGTCCTGAGCCCACACAACGTCGGTAGCGTTCGAGTACAGAGCCAGCTGCTCCTTGATCTCCTGCTCGGGCAACGGGTACAGCTGCTCCACCGAGACAATAGCGGTCTTGGTGTCGCCGCGGCGCTCGCGCTCAGCTTCCAGATCGTAGTAGAGACGACCGGATACGAAGACCACACGCTCAACCTGAGCCGGGTTAATACCCGAACGGTCACCAATCACCGGCTGGAACGAACCCTCGGTGAAGTCCTCGATGGAGGACGCAGCAGCCTTCAGACGCAGCAGCTGCTTGGGGCTGATCACCACGAGCGGCTTGTACGGACGGTGCTGCGAGTGGCGACGCAGCAGGTGGAAGTGCGAAGCCGGAGTCGAGGGGCAAGCAACAGTCATGTTGTTCTCAGCGCACAGTTGCAGGTAACGCTCAACACGAGCCGAGGAGTGGTCAGGACCCTGACCCTCGTAGCCGTGAGGAAGCAGCATAACCAGCGAGGAGCGCTGGCCCCACTTCTGCTCGGAGGAAGACACGAACTCATCAATGATGGTCTGAGCGCCGTTTGCGAAGTCACCGAACTGAGCCTCCCACACCACGAGCGAGTCGGGGCGCTCCACAGAGTAGCCGTACTCGAAGCCGAGAACGCCGTACTCAGAGAGGAAGGAGTTGTAGATACGGAACTTGCCCTGGTCCTCAGAGAGGTGCTCCAGCGGCGACCACTCTTCATCAGTGATGTGGTCGTGCAGAACAGCGTGACGCTGAACGAAGGTACCGCGCTGAACATCCTGACCGCTCATACGAACGTCGGTGCCCTCCATCAGCAGCGAACCGAAGGCGAGCAGTTCACCCATACCCCAGTTCACGTTGCCGGTGCGGCCCATCTCAACGCGCTGCTCCATGAGCTTCTTCAGCTTCTTGTGGACGGTGAAGCCTTCGGGAGCCTTACCGAACGCGTCAGCGATGTGCTGCAGAGTCTCACGGGAGATCGCAGTCTTACCGCCGTGAACGACCTCGGTGTTCTGCTGAGCAGCGGGCAGTTCCAGACCGGAAACGTGCGCGCCAGCAGGAGCCGGTGCCGAAGACTGAGTCTCGACGAAGATAGCGTCCAGCTTCGAGTGGTAAGAGTCCAGAACTTCGTCTGCCTCTTCCTGAGAGACATCGCCGCGACCGACCAGGTCCTGTGCGTACAGGGTGCGGGTCGAGGGCAGGACGTCAATATCCTGGTACATCTTCGGCTGGGTCATCGACGGATCGTCAGCCTCGTTGTGACCGCGGCGGCGGTAGCAAATCAGGTCAATGACAACGTCGCGACCGAAGCGCTCACGGTACTCGAATGCCAGGCGTGCGGCGCGAACCACTGCATCCGGGTCATCAGCGTTGACGTGGAAGACCGGAGCCTTGGTCATACGCGCAATGTCGGAGGCGTGGGTTGCGGTGCGGCCGTCGTTCGGCAGGGTGGTGAAGCCAATCTGGTTGTTCACCACAACGTGCACGGTGCCGCCGGTGGTGTACGCCTTCAGGTCAGCCATCTGCAGGGTCTCCATGACGATGCCCTGGCCAGCGAACGCTGCGTCACCGTGAATCAGGATCGGCAGGACCGGGTGGCCCTCAACGCCCTGCTCGCGGTAGACGTCCTGCTTAGCGCGGACGATACCCTCGAGCACGGTGTTTGCAGCCTCAAGGTGCGAGGGGTTAGCAGCCACGTACACCTGGGTCTGCTTACCGGAATCGGAGGTGAATACACCCTCGGTACCGAGGTGGTACTTCACGTCACCGGAGCCACCCTCGTAGGGCGCTGCGGTGCCGGAGAACTCACGGAAAATCTGAGCGTAGGACTTACCAGCAATGTTGGTCAGCACGTTCAGGCGACCGCGGTGTGCCATACCAATGGCAACGCCCTTCAGGTCGTTGTTAGCGGCCTTGTCCAGAACAGCATCCAGCAGCGGAATCAGGGACTCGCCGCCCTCCAGGGAGAAGCGCTTCTGACCCAGGTACTTGGTCTGCAGGAAGTTCTCGAATGCCTCAGCCTCAACCAGCTTGGAGAGAACACGCAGCTGCTCCTCGCGGGTGGGCTTAGCAACGCCGCGCTCCAGGCGCTCCTGGAACCATGCGCGAACCTCGGGGTCCTCAGAGTACATGTACTCAACGGACAGAGAGCCGGAGTATGCCTCGTGCAGACGCTCCAGGATGGTGCGCAGCGGCAGACGCTCGGAACCGCCGAAGCCACCGGTCGGGTAGACGCGGTCCAGATCCCACAGGGTCAGGCCGTAGTTCTCCAGCTTCAGGTCCGGGTGCGAACGCATCTTGTAACCAACGGGGTTGGTTGCTGCGGTCAGGTGGCCGTGCACGCGGTACGCGTGAATCAGCTGCTGAATACGTGCAACCTTGGAAATTTCGTGAGCGTCATCGACGTGGTTGTCGCGTGCCCAACGAACCGGCTCGAAAGGAACCTTCAGGTCGCGGAAGATTGCGTCGTAGAAGTCGTCGCCGCCGAGCAGGTAGTGCTCAACCAGCTTCAGGAACTCACCGGAACCTGCACCCTGAATGACGCGGTGGTCGTAGGTGCTGGTCAGGGTAATGATCTTGGACAGGCCCTGCTGGGTGATGAGCTTCTCGGACAGGCCACGGAACTCAGCCGGGTACTCCAGCGCGCCCACACCGATGATGGCTGCCTGGCCCTTGGAGAGACGGGGCACCGAGTGGACGGTACCAATACCACCGGGGTTGGTCAGCGAAACAGTGGTGCCGCGGAAGTCCTCAATGGTCAGCGCGCCGTTACGGCCACGCTTAACGATGTCGTTGTACGCATCCCAGAACTCGCGGAAGCTCAGCTTCTCAGCACCCTTGAGGTTCGGAACGACCAGGTTACGGGAACCATCGGGGCGGGGCAGGTCAATAGCCAGACCAAAGTTCACGTGTGCGTTGTGGATTGCAACGGGCTTGCCCTTCTCGTCCACGCCGTAGGTCACGTTCATCGAAGGCATCGCTGCCACTGCGCGAATTACTGCGTAACCAATCAGGTGGGTGAAGGAGACCTTGCCGCCGCGGGTGCTTGCCAGGTACTTGTTGATGGCAGCACGGTTCTCAATGAGCAGCTTTGCGGGGACCGCACGAACGGTGGTTGCGGTGGGGACAGTCAGCGACTCTTCCATGGTCGTGACAACTGCCTTAGCAGGGCCGCGGAGGGGGACAATCTTGTCTTCAACAGGTTCCACAGGTTCAGCCTTCTTGGTAGCAGCGGGAGGGGTGGGGTTAGCAGGCGCAGCCGCAGGCTTCGGTGCCGCGGGGGCGGGAGTTGCTACAGGTGCGGCAGGTGCAGCCGGTGCGGCGGGTGCCGCAGCAGGAGCTGCACTAGCGGTACCGGCGCCTCCCAGCGCCTTGTCGATGGTCTCAAAAATGGGCCACCATGAAGGGTCCACGAGGTTCTTGTCCTTCTGGTAACGCTCGTACTGTTCTTCAACGAACCATTCGTTACCGGCAAATTCCTCAGGCACCAGATGTTCTGGCAGATTGGGCACGTTAAACGCCTCTTCCAATTAGTGTGAATTTATCCGTCGCGTCCGGGACTCTCCCCGGCATAGACGACCCGCGTCTTCGAGGGGCGAATCATCACGCTGAGCATGTGCGCATCGCCTAAGATGGTGGCCGTATGTGCGGGGTGTGCACCGTACAAACCTGCCTAGCGTGCCGTGAACGTCGGGGTTCATCCGCTTGCTTGGCGGCACACTCATGCTCCTATGTATAAGTGTAAAGAGAAGCACGGTGAACTTTCCAGCTCATCGCGC
The DNA here is from genome assembly GCF_001813725.1 of Rothia sp. HMSC072B04. Classification (NCBI taxonomy): domain Bacteria; kingdom Bacillati; phylum Actinomycetota; class Actinomycetes; order Micrococcales; family Micrococcaceae; genus Rothia; species Rothia sp. HMSC072B04. Next base: position 137,350 of record NZ_KV813803.1, read on the forward strand.
CATATCCGCAATGCAATTTTTCACTCTTACGGATTAGCAATGAGCCGCGTGTGCAACAAGTGCTGTCTTGTGCTTGTGAGCAGGCACTCTACAGCACTGGGAAGAGACGAAACCTTCGCTAAAATATTGGGTATGGATGACCCTTTGAGTAAGACTCTGACTACTAGCCAGCGCAGAATACTGCCAGCACACGCTGCACCCCATGGCATCAGTGCACCCGAAAATAACCCCTCCTCGAGTGCTCAGCATCTGGACAGGTTGCCTGCTGAATCTCTACTCCAGAACCAGCACAGCGCAAACCACCCCGCGGAGGCGGTGACCGCGTGGATCTGATGCTCCTACTCATCGGCCTGCTCCTCATCCTGGGCACGGGCTTCTTCGTTGCCGTAGAGTTCTCCCTCGTGGCGCTCGAAACCGCCACCGTGCAGCAGGCAAAGGACTCCGGCGATAAAGCCGCCGACGCCGTCCTGCGCTGCCTCAAAACCCTCTCCACTCAGCTGTCCAGCTGCCAGATCGGCATCACCATCACCACGCTGCTGACCGGTTACACCCTCGACGCTGCCATCAAGGCGCTCACCACCGGCGCCATCAGCAGCCTGGGTCTGCCCACCAGCGTGACCGACGTACTCACCCTGGTGCTGGCGATGCTCATCGCAACCCTGCTCTCCATGGTCGTCGGCGAACTGCTGCCCAAGGGCCTCGCTATCGCCGAACCCTACGATGTGGCGCGTCGAGTCGCCCCCGCGCAGCTCGCCTTCACCCGCGTCATGTCCCCGCTCGTGCGCATCATGAACGGCTCCGCCAACTGGATCCTCGGACGCTTCGGCATGGAAGCCAAGGAAGAACTCTCCGCCGCACGCACCCCCGAAGAGCTCTCCTCCATGGTGCGCCGCTCCGCAGAAGAAGGCACCCTCGACTCCGACGCGGCACGCTTCGTGGACCGCACCCTGCGCTTCTCCGAGCTGACCGCCTCCGAAGTAATGACCCCGCGCGGCCAGGTCGCCATGCTCGAAGACACCGCACCCGTTGCCGAAGTTATCGAACTGGCACGCTCCACCGGCCACTCCCGATTCCCTCTCTACAAGGGCGACCACGACAACATCGTGGGCGTCGTACACGTGAAGAAGGCGGTCGGCGTGCCCCCGGAGGTTCGCGAAACCCTCGAAGCCGGTGCCCTCGCAGAAGACGTGCTGCAGGTCCCCGAAACCCTGCACCTGGACGCGCTACTCACCCAGCTACGCCAGGGTGCCCTGCAGCTCGCCGTGGTCCTCGACGAATACGGCGGAACCGCAGGCATCGCAACCCTCGAAGACCTCGTCGAAGAAATCGTCGGTGAAGTCTCCGACGAACACGACCGCGGCCGCACCGAACGCCCCCTACGCTACGGCAACGGCGACTGGGTGTTCTCCGGACTGCGCCGCCCCGACGAAATTAACACCCTCATCCCCGGGCTCGAGGTTGAGGAAAGCCCCGAATACGAGACCGTCGGCGGCTTCATGATGGAACGCCTCGGCCGCATCCCCGAAGTAGGCGACAGTGTCCCCGTACCCGGCGGTACCCTGCGCGTCGACACCCTCGAAGGCCGCCGCGTGGACCGCATCCGATTCACCCCCGCACCTAGCGCACAGGAACAGACCGAGAAGGGAGGCAACGCATGAACGACTGGGTAGCCATCGCACTGCTCGTCATCCTGCTCGCCGGAAACGCCTTTTTCGTCGCCGGTGAATTCGCCATCATGTCCACCCGACGAGCACAAATCGAACCGCTTGCTGAAGAAGGCAATAAGCGAGCGCAGACCGTCATCTACGCGCTAGAAAACGTCTCGCTCATGCTCGCCACCTGCCAGCTGGGCATCACCATCTGTTCCCTGCTGATCCTGAACGTCTCAGAACCGGCGCTGCACCACATGCTGGAGGTGCCCCTGCACCTGGTCGGCTTGCCCCACGCAATCGTGGACGTAATTGCCTTCGGCATCACCCTGATCCTGGTCACCTACCTGCACGTGATCTTCGGCGAGATGGTTCCCAAGAACGCCGCCGTGACCCTCGCCGCCCGCGGCGTGGCTCTCTGGATTGTGCCGACCCTGGTGACCTTCTCCAAGATTTTCGCCCCCGTGGTCGCCCTGCTGAACAACCTGTCCAACAAGCTGCTGGCGCTCATGAAGGTCGAAGGAAAGGATGAGGTCGCCTCCACCTTCACCCTGGGCGAGCTGCAGACCATCGTGGCAACCTCAACCGCAGAAGGCACCGTGGAAGACGACGCCGGCGTGATTGAAAGCGCCCTCGAATTCACCGAGAAGGACGTCTACGAAATCATGGTGCCCGGCGATAAGCTCGTCACCCTGCCCTTCGGCAGCACCCCCGCCGAACTGGAACGCGCCGTGGCACGCAGCGGCTACTCCCGCTTCGTCATTACCGATAGCGACGGAACCTACATGGGTTACCTGCACGTGAAGGATGCCCTCGCCATCGCCCCCGAACGGTTCGAGGAGCCCTTCCCCTGGTACAAGCTGCGTTCCCTGGACACGCTCACCCCGACCACCGATATTGACGATGCGCTCGCCTCCATGCAGCGTAGCCGAACCCATATCGCACAGGTTATGGATGAACAGGGCGTAACCCTCGGCGTGGTCTTCCTCGAAGACGTGCTGGAGGAGCTCGTCGGCGAAATCAACGACACCACCCAGGACGCGGTGCGTGAGCGTGTACGCCGACAGCAGGCGCGCGAAGCCCAGTAATAAGCCCAGTAGCCGTATCGTGAGATATCCCGAATAAAACAGGGAAATCTTGAACACACAGCCCGCCCGGTGCCCTCGTCAAGGAGAGCGCGGGGCGGGCTGTTTGGCGGTCAAAAACGGCTTATGGATGCACCCAAGGGGCACTCTCTCAGACGGCGGGATGAAGCGGCAGTATAAAGTAGCGGTGGGGGAGCACAGTAGGCTGAGCTAACTATCCCTGTTGCATAAGCTACTGACAGGGAAAAGGGTTGCCTAACAGCACCCAAATGACACCAATAAAGAGTTGTTTATACGGGTGTGCGCATGATGTAGTTAAGAAACCTACAGACTAGAACGAACCGAAAGAGAGCCCTCATGTCGCACCCGAAGATCACCCGCAAGCACTTCCTCACCGCAATGGGCTCACTCGCAGCGTCCTCCCTGCTGCTGGCAGGCTGCGCAACCGAGAACAGCCCCTCCTCCGGTTCGTCCTCCTCGGCTGGCTCCAACAACGGCAAGGTGAAGGTCGTCGCCTCCACCGACGTCTACGCAGACATCGCCAAGCAGGTCGGCGGCGACTACATTGAGGTCACCGCGCTCATCGCCTCCACCAGCACCGACCCCCACTCCTACGAAGCCACCAGCGCCGACCGCCTCAAGGCAAAGGACGCATCCCTGATCGTCATCAACGGCGCAGGCTACGACCTGTTCCTCGAAGACCTCGCCGGCAAGGACAACACCTCCCAGAAGATCGTGAACGCGGTCAAGGTCAGTGGCAAGCTCACCGACGCCGAATACACCCACCTGGTCGAGGACCACCGCGGCGGCGAACACCACGAAGACGGCGGCGACCACGCCCACGCACACGAGTTCAACGAGCACCTCTGGTACGACTTCGAAACCATGAAGAAGGTCGCCCAGAAGATCGCTGAAGAGCTTGCAGGCATCGACTCCGCACACGCTGAGGCGTTCCGCACCAACGCATCCACCTTCTCCAAGGAACTGGACGCACTGGACACCACCGCCAAGGCAATCGCCGGTGAAGGTAAGAAGTACCTGTCCACCGAGCCTGTGCCGGACTACCTGATTTCCTCCACCGGCGCAGAGAACGCAACCCCCAGCGAATTCGCTGAGGCAGCCGAAGCCGGCAACGACGTCCCCGCACTCGTCCTGAAGGAAACCAAGGACATGGTCACCGAGAAGAAGGTCCAGCTGCTCGCCTACAACGAGCAGACCTCCACCTCCCAGACCAACGAGGTGCTGCAGGCAGCTAAGGACGCCTCGGTGAACTACGTATCCTTCACCGAAACCCTGCCGGAGAACACCAACTACCTGGCATGGATGAAGACTAACGTCAGCAACCTCGAAAAGGCGCTCTCCTAAGTGACTGACAACAATAACGGTGCCGCCCCCGCGATTTCCATTCGCGGGGGTAGCCTCGCTTTCGGGGCCCGCACCCTCTGGAAAGATCTAACCCTCGACATCGGCGCAGGCGAATACTTCGCCGTGCTCGGACCCAACGGCTCCGGCAAGTCCACCTTCCTCAAAGTCGTTCTCGGCCTGACCGGACTCAACGCCGGCGAAATCTCTGTGCTCGGCAAACCCGCACGTCTGGGCAACGCCGGCGTCGGCTACGTACCGCAGCAGAAGTCCATCCCCACCTCCACCCCGATGCGTGCCCGCGACCTCGTGGGGCTTGGTGTGGACGGGCACCGCTGGGGCATCCGCCTGCACGGCCGCAAATACCGCGCAAAGGTTGACGAACTCCTCGAAGCCGTCGGCGCGACCGAATACGCGAACGTGCCGGTGGGTCTGCTCTCCGGCGGTGAGCAGCAGCGTCTGCGTATCGCCCAGGCGCTCGCGAACGACCCGAAAATTCTGCTGGCTGACGAGGCGCTACTCTCCCTGGACCTCAACCACCAATACGCGGTGGCTGAGCTGATTCACCGGTTCAACCGTGAACGCGGCGTGGCGGTGGTGTTCGTGACCCACGAAATCAACCCCATCATTGAGCATGTGGATCGTGTGCTCTACCTGGCGAACGGCCGTTTCACGGTCGGCTCGGTGGAAGAGGTCATGACCAGCGAGACTCTCACCTCCCTATACGGAACCCCGGTGAGCGTGCTCAAATCTAATGGCCGTTACGTGGTGGTGGGTGAGACTCACGCCAGCGACCACTGCCATATTGAGGGCACCGACCAGAACATTCACGGTTCCCACCTGAAGTCTGGTCTTTCTGAACCGCAGCGCACCCTACACCTTCCGGGAGGAACCACTCGATGACCATTCTTGCTTCCCTCCCCGCTCTGGCACCGGTTGCCGCCGCGCAGAATGATTTGCTCTCCCGCATCTTCGTCTTTGACCGCTACGGCGAGTTGTTGCAGATGCTGCAGAACTCCATTTTTGCTGGCGCTGTTCTGGGCCTTATCGGTGGTTTCGTCGGTATTTTTGTGATGATGCGCGACCATGCCTTTGCGGTGCACGGCGTCTCTGAAATGTCTTTCGCGGGTGCCGCCCTTGCCCTGCTGCTCGGCTATGACGTGGTGACCGGCTCCATGGTCGGTTCGATTGCCTCGGCTCTGCTGATTGCCTTTCTAGGCTCTAAGGCGAGCAATTCGAACTCGGTCATTGGTGCACTCATGCCGTTCGGCTTGGGCTTGGGTATTCTCTTCCTCTCCCTGTACCAGGGCCGTAGCGCGAATAAGTTCGGTCTGCTGACCGGTCAGATCGTGTCCGTGGATGCCGACCAGCTGCACACCATGATTATTGGTGCGGTGGTTATTATCAGCCTGCTGGTGATGGTGTGGCGTCCGCTGAGCTTCGCCTCCCTGGACCCGGAGGTCGCGCGTGCTAAGGGCGTGCCGATGCGCTTTTTGTCCCTGGTGTTCATGGTGATTCTGGGTATTGCTGTGGCGCTGTCGGTGCAGGTGGTCGGTTCGCTGCTGGTGCTGGCGCTGCTGATTACTCCGGCGGCTGCGGCGATGCAGGTGACTGCCTCTCCGGTGCGCACCCTGATCCTGTCGGTGCTGTTTGCGGAGGCTTCCATCGTGGGCGGTATTCTGCTGGCTCTTGCCGGTTCGCTGCCGATTAGTCCCTACGTGACCAGTATTTCCTTCCTGATTTACGTGGTGTGCCGTGTGATTGGTGGCGTGAAGCGCCGCCATAGCGCGTCGGGCCGCCAACTGGCTGAGAAGGCATAAGACCTATAGAAAGAGCCCCACCTCGGGAATGAGGTGGGGCTCTTTCGTTGTCGTGCTGTGTTAGCGCTACGGGTCATGTACCCGGTGCGCAATGCGGGCTCAACCTGTGTGGCGTTGTGTTGCCTTGTCCAGATGCCCTGTGTGTCGTGCTGTAGCGGCGTCGAAGATTTTTGAAGGCGCCGTATCCTTCGTTGAGAAGGTTTTCCCCGGTGGGGGGAGAGCTCCTCAGATTGAGGGGCTTAGAGGTTGCGGCTTAGCCTGCAACGTTAGCGTGCAGCGCCGCCCTGCGATTCTTCCTCGCGACGTGCCAAAGTGCAGTCCGGGCAGTAACCGGTCACTTCAACCACGTGCTCCAGCTCCGAGAAGCCGTGCTGCTTACCCATCGCCAGTGCCCAGTCCTCAAGGGCGGGTGCTTCCAGCTCAATGGCGGTGCCGCATCGGCGGCAGAGCAGGTGGTGGTGGTGATCTTTCACCCGGCAGTGGCGGTACAGGGTCTCACCCTCAACGCCCTTGACCGAGTCGAGCTCACCGGCGTTAGCCAGCGACTGCAGCACGCGGTAGGTGGTTGCGAGAGAGACCTGTTCCTTGCGGTTCGCGAGGGTCAGGTGCAGATCCTGTGCTGAGATGAAATCGCCGAGCTCTTCCATGGTCGCCTTGATGATGCGACGCTGGCGGGTATTTCGGGCTTCGGCGGGCTTCGTAATTCTCCGTACGGGAATATGAGTGTCCATTGCTGAACCTTTCGGGGCGGAAATCCGTCCCATTGTGTGGTCGATCTTGTCTTACGACTTTACACTAGAGGCGTTCAAAAGGTGGTTGATTTGCGCTTTATCTCAAAAATTGAAGTCATCAACAGGCACGAATGAGGGTTAACGGTAGACTAAAACTATGAAAATGACGAAGTACACCCACTCATGTATCCGCCTTGAGAATGAGGGGCGCACCCTCGTTCTTGACCCCGGCAACTTTGCTGCAGAAGGCGAACACGCCACCGCGCTGGAAGGCGCCGATTACCTGTTCGTGACCCACGCGCATCCGGACCATTTTGACGGCCCGTCGGTGCTGCCGCTGATTGCTCAGCGTGCCGAGTCGCAGACCCCGTTGAAGATTTGGGCTCCCGAGGCTGTTGCCCAGGTCATTAAGGAGGCTGTGCCCGCTGCCGAGGTTACCGTTGTTTCCTCTGATTCTGAGTTCAGCATCCCCGGTTTTGAGGTGAAGACCTACGGCGGTCAGCACGCCCTGATTCACCCGCTGATTCAGACCATCGCCAATGTCGGTTACCTGATTAACGGTGCCTTGTACCACCCGGGTGACTCGCTGGTGGTTCCTCACCGCGTGCGTGCGAATACCGTTCTGGTGCCGATTCACGCGCCCTGGTCGAAGGTTCAGGAAGTCATTGATTTTGTGATTGCGACCGGCGCTCAGCGTGTGGTTCCGATTCACAATGGCATGATTAACCAGAACGGCACCGGCATTATTGAGGGTCTGGTGACGAACTTCGGCGCGAAGTACGGCACTGAGCTGAAGCACCTGAACCCCGGTGAGAGCATTGAGGTTGAGGCGTAAGCCTGACCACTGAGCTTCAAACGTGCCGGTGACGGCGCATGAAGGAGATTATTGTGAGCACGATTTTTACCAAGATTATTGAGGGTGAGATTCCCGGCCGCTTCGTCTGGAAGGACGAGCACTGCGTCGCCTTCCTGGACATCATGCCCCTGTCGGAAGGTCACCTGCTGCTCGTTCCCCGCGCAGAGATTGACCGTTGGCCCGACCTGCCGGCTGAGCTGGCGGCGCACCTGTTCGCTGTGGCGCACAAGATTTCTGGTGCCCTGGATCAAGCGTTTGATAAGGACCGTGTGGCTCTGATGATTGCGGGCTTCGACGTTCCGCACACCCACATCCACCTGTTCCCGGCTGACGGCATGGCTGACTACGATCCCGCCAACGCGAAGAAGGATGCTACCGCCGAAGAGCTGGACGCAGCAGCCGAGAAGGTGCGTGCTGCCCTGCGCGAGCGCGGCCACGGCGAGTTCGTGCCTGAGGCGTAAGCGCCCTTTACAGCGCGTATAAACACGAAGGAGCCGCCCTCTACAGTTCTGTAGAGGGCGGCTCCTTCGTTAATATAGCCCGTTGCTATATCCCGGTGGGAAAGAAACTTAGTGCTTTTCAGCCTTGGAGATCTGGTCAGCCAGGTCCTCGGGGGAGAGGTTAGCGGAGGAGAACTCGGGGGTCAGCGGCAGGTGCAGCTGCAGGCCGGTACCGGGGCAAATCTCGACCTTTGCGGAGCGCAGCTTGAAGTCGACCACGTGGCCGCCCTGAACGCGCTCATCATCGATAAAGTGGGCGTGGCAGCCGGGCACCGAGATGCCCTGCTCGTAGATCGGGGTGCGGAAGCCAACAATCGTGCCGGTCACGTTATCGAACTGGACGATGTCCTCGTTCTCGGTGGCCGCAACCATCTTCGGGTAGGGCTTCTCCTGCTTGATGACGGTGCGGGTGCGGACCCATTCGAACTCGCCGTAAATCTTGATGGCGTACATGTAGTTCTTGGAGACGGTGAAGTCATCCAGAATCTGCGAGGCAGACTTACGGAGTAGGTTATGCGGTAGTTCGCGCTTAATCATGGGCACGAAGTTGGTGACCACGGCGTAGGGGGTCTGCTGGCGCAGGTCGGGCAGAGACACGGAGCCGTCGTGGCGTACCTGGTAGCAGACGCCGTCGAGGACGACCATTTCGCCGTCGAGGCCGTTGAAGGTGCCCACACCGAAGTTGCCGTGGCTCAGGAGCTCACCGATGGTCATCTCGCCATCGTAGATGCCGTCCAGCAGCTGGGACATGAGGCCGGTCTGAAAAACTTCGTTACGGAAAACAGTTTCACCGTTTAGGATGGTCGGCTGATATGCCATGAGATTTCTCCTCGTTACAGTGGATGCGGCGTCAGACGGGTCGGTCGGTCATCGGCGATACTCGCCCCAGCAGATGCTGAAAGTATGAAGGGCGGCGGGGAGAACACGGCGTTGTGATGTCGTTTCTCGCGGAATTCGTAGGTGCCGCCGGCCGGGCGCACGCACTTTCATTGTACGCCCGTGCAGGAAGAACCCCGGGACTAGCAGGTACGACATCTTATGATGTGACCCTTGAACGGATCACCCAGGCACGGGTTACCCTTGCACGAATCACCCTGGCGTGAATTACCCAAGTGCGGCTGACTTAGCGCGGCTGATATACCGCAAGCAACGCGAGGGCATAAAAATAGACTGGCGTTCCCTCCGGTTGCACGACAAAAAGGGAGGGAACGCCAGCACCAACAGCTTAGCCCTTAGAGCCACTCTAAGCGCAACTAAGACACACGAGGCTCATCGAAGCAGAAAAATATTAGACACGAACCGTCACCAAAAGAGTGTGGCGAGCCTGTGCCCCGTAGAAAACCAGTAGAAACCCCTCAGAAAACACAACAACGGCCTATACGTTCCCAGAGGAACATATAGGCCGTTGCCTGTTCTCCAGAACGCACCCCCTACAAGGGGCACCGTTCAGGAAGAAAGATTAGACGCCGTAGTACAGCTGGTACTCAAGCGGGTGCGGAACCAGCGAGAGCGGCTCCAGCTCGTTCTTACGCTTGTAGTCAATCCAAGCCTGAATCAGGTCCTCGGTGAAGACGCCGCCCTCGAGCAGGAAGTCGTGGTCAGCCTCCAGAGCCGCCAGAGCTTCCTCCAGGTTAGCCGGAGCCTTCTTGATGTCCTTAGCCTCTTCGGCGGGCAGCTCGTACAGGTCCTTATCGATCGGTGCCGGCGGCTCGATGCGGTTACGGATACCGTCCAGACCAGCCATCAGCTGAGCAGCGAACGCGAAGTAGGGGTTAGCGGAGGGGTCCGGTGCGCGGAACTCCAGGCGCTTAGCCTTCGGGTTGGTGCCGGTAATCGGGATGCGGATACCGGCGGAACGGTTACCCTGCGAGTACACCATGTTGATGGGAGCCTCGTAGCCGGGAACCAGACGCTTGTAAGAGTTCACGGTCGGGTTGGTGAATGCCAGAACAGCGGAGGAGTGCTCAATCAGACCGCCAATGTACCAGCGTGCGGTGTCAGAGAGGTTAGCGTAGCCGCGCTCATCGTAGAAGAGAGGCTCGCCGTCCTGCCACAGCGACTGGTGGCAGTGCATACCGGAGCCGTTGTCACCGAACACGGGCTTAGGCATGAAGGTCACGGACTTGCCCCATGCGTCTGCGGTGCCCTTGATGACGTACTTGAATTTCAGCAGGTCGTCAGCAGCCTTGGTGAGGGTGTCGAACTTGTAGTTGATTTCTGCCTGGCCGGCTGCGCCCACCTCGTGGTGGCTACGCTCAACCTCAAGGCCAACCTCGTCCATTGCTACGCACATTGCGTCACGCAGGTCAGCCTGCTTGTCGACGGGGGAGACGGGGAAGTAGCCGCCCTTGACGGGGGTTTTGTTGCCCAGGTTGCCGCCCTCTTCCTTGCGGCCGGTGTTCCAGGGTGCCTCATCGGAGTCGATCTTGTAGAACACGGAGTTCGGCTCGACCTGGTAGCGGACATCCTCGAAGACGAAGAATTCAGCCTCGGATGCGAAGAATGCGGTGTCTGCAATGCCGGTGGACTGCAGGTACGCCTCGGCACGCTCAGCGACGCCGCGGGGGTCACGGTGGTAGGGCTCGCCGGTGCGGGGGTTCACGATGGAGCAGATGATGACCAGGGTCTTCTCAATGCGGAAGGGGTCAACGTATGCGGACTGAACGTCGGGGATCAGCTGCATGTCGGACTCAGCAATGCCCTGGAAGCCGCGAATGGAGGAGCCATCAAAAAGCTGGCCGTTGACGAAGAAATCGTCATCAATTGCCTTGGCGGGCAGGTTGAAGTGCTGCTGCACGCCGGGCATGTCGGTGAATCGGATATCAACGAAGACTACTTCTTCGTTCTTGATAAAGTCGAGAACTTCCTGGGGGCTGGTAAACATGAGGACTGCTCCTTGTTCGACTGACCGCGAGGGGGTATCTTCCCTCATCTCATTCAGTCTTGGTTTAGTTTTTGGCCGCGGGCAAAACCCTGTGACATATCCAGCATAGTGGTTATTTTTTGCGTATGCGTGACTATCGTGTTTCGGTAATGTTACAAATCCTGGAAAGCTGTTGCATCAAAGGCAAACCCACAGCGCAAGGCACCAGACAAACACCCTGATTGCGAGAACAATCACTGGACATGGTAAAAGGCTCCGGATTTTCCCCGAAAGGAAAAACCAGAGCCTTCACACCTATATAAAATCCTCAATTAGCGGCCGCGCATCGCACGACGGTCAGGACGAGCACGCATCGGGTCAACACCCTTAGGCAGGCCATTCATCGGGTTACGCATCGTGTTCAGAGTGCTCAGACGACCCGAAACAACCTGCATCTCCTGCTGAGTCAGAGCCTTCGGCAGCTTATTCATGGTCTTCACAACGTCCTTGAGCTCAACCTGACCCTCATCGTGACCGGTCTCAATCACGTGAACCGGCACACCGGGAGCCACACGGTTCAGGTGCTTCTTCTCAGTGTTCACCAGGGAATTCACGCGGCTGTGAGGGCCCTCGGTCACCAGCACGATACCGGGACGGCCCAGCGCACGGAACACCAGATCCTGGTTGCGGTTCGCAGCAACGGGCTGCTCCTCAACGATCCAGCCGCGGCGCACAGAGTTCATCGCCGCACCACTACGACCGGGCTGGTTCTCAATCTGAGCAAAAGCCGCAGTCTGCGCGCGGCGACCCAGCAGAAGCATCGCCACAATAGCGGCAACGCCCAGACCCAGAATCAGGAAAGTAACCCAGTTACCCAGAGCAATACCGATGAGGAGGAAAACCAAAAGGGTGCCCAGAGCCGACAGACTCAGAATCCAACCAATATTCGGGTCGGACTTCTTGGTCATCTGGTAGACCTGCTTCATCTGGGCGAAAGTGCCCGGAGTGCGTTCCTTCTTCTTTTTCTTCTCTTCGCGCTTATCTGCCACGATTCTTCCTCGGCTGGTTCTTCCGCGGCCCCGAGAAGCGCCTCAAACGCTCACGGAACCATAGTGACGTAACGATGCAGTGTATGCCTGCAATTTTTCTAGTTTACCCTACCCGCACAAGGGACGGGGTATAAGGGGAGGCTCCCCGAACACCGGACGAACACCGGGTTCGAGGAGCCTCAACGCTCTCAGAAAGATTCTGAAAAGGCTTAGTAGCCTGCAGCCACCAGGGTGGAGGCTTCCTGCAGGGCTGCGCCCTCACCCTCAATGTGGGCAAGGTTCTCGGGGATCGGGTAGCCGTTCTTACGCATTGCACGAGCCCACAGGCGACCTGCGCGGTACGAAGAACGAACCATCGGGCCCGCCATAACGCCAGCGAAACCAATCTCCTCAGCCATGTTCGCAAAATCCACGAACTGCTGCGGCTTCACCCAACGCTCAATCGGGTGGAAGAGCGGGCCGGGGCGCAGGTACTGGGTGAGGGTAATGATGTCACAACCAGCATCGTGCAGATCGCACAGCGCCTCGTAAATCTCGTCATCGGTCTCGCCCATACCCAGAATCAGGTTGGACTTGGTGACCATGCCACCTTCCTTAGCCTGGGTAATAACATCCAGGGAACGCTCGTAACGGAACGCCGGGCGAATCTGACGGAAGATACGGGGGACGGTCTCCAGGTTGTGCGCGAAAACCTCAGGCTTAGCGTCAATCACCTTCTGAACATGCTCGGGAACACCCTTGAAGTCGGGGACGAGCATCTCAACGCCGGTGTTCGGGCACATCTTGTGAATCTGGCGGGTGGTCTCTGCGTACAGCCACGCACCGCCGTCTTCCAGATCGTCACGAGCAACACCGGTCACGGTTGCGTAACGCAGACCCATGACCTTCACGTTCTTAGCAACCTTGAACGGCTCAGCGTAGTCAACAGCAACGGGCTTACCGGTCGCAATATTGCAGAAGTCGCAACGGCGGGTGCACTCGGAACCACCAATCAGGTAGGTTGCCTCACGGTCTTCCCAGCATTCGTAAATATTGGGGCAGCCTGCCTCTTCACACACGGTGTGCAGGCCCTGACCGCGAGCCAGCTCGCGCATCTCGTTGTATTCGGGGCCAACAATAGCCTTGGTCTTAATCCAGTGAGGCTTCTTCTCAATGGGAACCTCAGCGTTGCGGGCCTCCACACGCAGTAGCTTGCGTCCTTCAGGTGCGGTGCTCAAAAGTCTTCTCCTTGGTCTAGATGTGCCCTCTGTGCAGGTGGGCCATCTTCTATTTTACGCCCGCTCAGGCGTAGGTGAAACTGATTTTCGTATATGACGAACAAAGCCGGACGCGTTACGTGTACGGCCCGTTCGATGCTTCTTGACTGCGTCTAACCCTGCGTTTAGTCCTGCGCCGCAATGGGCTCGAAAGACTCCGCCAGGCGGTCCTGGTACTTCAGAAGCTCCGCCTCCAGCGGCTCCAAAATATCGGCGGGGGTGACGGTGCGGCCCAGCTGCTCCGAAATAGTGGTAACACCCGCATCGCTAATGCCGCAGGGAATGAACTGCTGGAAGGGTGCGGTGTCGTTGCAGCAGTTAATCGCAAAGCCGTGCATGGTGGTGTTACGGGAAACGCGCATGCCCAGTGCCGCGATCTTCTTGTCCTGGGTGATGCCGTTGCCCAGAATCCACACGCCGCTACGGCCCTCAACGCGCTCACCCTTAATGCCCAGACCGGCAAGGACGTTAATGATGATTTCCTCGATAATGCGCACATACGCCACCACGTCAATGGGCTCGGGCAGGCGCAGAATCGGGTAGCCGGTCAGCTGGCCGGGGCCGTGCCAGGTCAGCTTGCCGCCGCGGTCAATCTTGACGACGGGGGTGGACTTGTCTGCGGGGTACTCGTGGTCTTCGGTGCGTTTACCGGCAGTAATCACTGCCTCGTGCTCAAGCAGAAGAATCGTATTCTGGCGGGTGCGGTTAGCCACCTCATCGTGGATGCGGTACTGCTCGTCCAGGCACTCAACATAGTTCACATAGTTCGGGGCGAAGCCCACGCGTTCAATCGTCACAGACATACTTTCTACCTTAGTACTGCTGGTGGAGGGAAGAAAATTAGGGCGCCCTGAATCACGTGATGAGCGAACACGTCGGAATATTACGTGAGGGTATGCTCAATGGGAGGAAGGGCGAATAAGCAGATAAATGCCTGAATTCACCTTTGGGGTTCTTTGGGGTATTTAAACTGTTTTAGTGTGCTTAAAGATATTGTTTGATGTAATTTGATAACATGATGGTATGAGAAGCAAAGAAGCACACGTTCTGGAAAGCATCGCCAACCCGGCTCTACCCACCCTGCAGATTGTCGAGTACCGGGGCGAAACCACCGCAAGTGCACCCACCGAGAGCGCACCCGCCGTACGTTCCGTACCCTCCGCGCACCCCGGACGCTACACCCTGCGCACCATTTCTCAGCCTGCCCCGCCTGCTCCCTCCACCCCTGTAGCTCCCTCCACCCAGCTGGCTCCCGCCGCGCCCACTCTGCGCGCGGCAGCCAACGGGTACGGATTCGAGGAAAATACGGATGCATCCGCCCAGAGGCACGTCCAGACCCCGCAGGTAGCCGCCGCTCTACGTAACGCGCCCGGACTCGCCAAGCTCCACGCCGTTACTAGTGAGAGCGCCGATAGCGCCGATCAGCTGTGCCTCTGGTACGAGCCCCTCGATGCGGGCACCCTTGACAAGCTCCTGCGCGCTCGCGCCCTGACACCCGCCGAGCTCATGACCCTGGCACGCACCCTGCACCGGGCGCTCGGCAGTCTCAAAAAGGTGGGGGAGGGGCGCGCCGAACTAAGCGCCGAATATATCGCTCTGAGCGCCGCCGGAGTGCCCAAACTCCTGCTACCTGATGCCGTCTATCGTGAAGCGGCTCCTCTAGATACGGAACAGCTCACCGCCGCTCGGGGCAACTACGCACGTTCCGCAGCGGCACTGCTCTGGCAAGCCGCCTGCGGGCACGCACCGGAACCCTCCGCCGCCCGCGTACCCCTCTCACTGCGCATGGATTCACAGCGCATGGGAGTGGTCGGTACTGCAACCGATGGGGCACCCAGCAGCGAGTGGATTGAGCGCCTCGGCAGAGCCCTCGAATACCTGCTGGACGCACCCACCCAGGATGCGGCGCTCGCAGGGCTCAGCTCCGTGGTCGCCCTGGCGGAGGAGGTGCCGCCTCGCCCGCTCAACGTCTACCTGAGCTGTTCAGAACGAGCCCGCGCCCTCATTCCCGCAGCTGTGGAGCCCGCGCCGGTACAGAAGCTCTCAAAGGCGCAGAAGGCTCAACGCTACCTGGCAGAGCATCTGCCTCGCGTGAAGAAGCCGGGCGTGAAGAAATCGGGGCGCGCAGCTACCGCAGGTTCTAAGCCGTTGAGCCCCACTGTGAGCCCCACGGCAAGCTTCGCAAAGACTGCGCCGCCCGCTCTAAAGAACGCAGATGCGACGGGCACATCCCGCCTGACGGTGCTACGCGGTGCTTTCGCCCGCCCCTCCGCGCGCCTGGGACTGGCTGCACGCCTGGGACTCGCCGCGCTCGCACTGGGGGCTATTGCGCTGCCTCTCGGGTTCACCCTCTACGGGCAGAACGCCCCGGCAACGGCACAGCCCGTCTCCGCTCAAGCCGTGAACGCAACGGGGGAGCAGGACCCCGGTGGCACGGCAATACAGAATCAGAGCACACAGGATCAGAGCGCGCAGGGCGATCAGATTCTACGAGCCCTGATCGACCAGCGAAACCAAGAACGCCGTGCCCGAGGCGGTGCAGAGCTCACCGTCGACACCGCCGAAGAACTCAGCCGCGACAGCGAGAACATCCGCGTGATGGCGGTAGTCTCTGCGCCCGGCTACCGCGCCGATAAAACCGAGCAGGAAGCCCGCAAACTCAGCGAAGAAAACGGCGTCACTCGCCAGAAAGTCATCTTCGACCTGCATCGAGGTGAGAAAGGCTGGGAGATCGCCCGCGCCGAACCCGTACCGGCATAGCTGACACCGAGTAACTAACACTGTGTAACTGACGCTGTAGAAACGCGGACGCAACAAAAGGCGGCGGCCCCACCCACCGAAGTGGATGGAACCGCCGCCTTTTGCTCACTGTCCGGGAAAACCCGGAGAGCTACGCTCGGTTACCCATCAGGGCACCGCCACAAGGAAACTTCCTTGAATCTATGCAGGTCTTAGAGGCCCAGCTCAGACTCGAAGTTTGCCTCCTCCAGGCGGGTCTTGAGGGTGTGCAGGAAGCGACCAGCGTCCGCACCGTCGACCACGCGGTGATCGTAGGTGAGGGACAGGTAGCACATGGAGCGGATAGCGATAACGTCGTTACCATCAACATCCTTAACAACCATGGGGCGCTTCACGATGGAACCGGTACCGAGGATTGCAACGTTCGGCTGGTTGATGATCGGGGTGTCGAACAGTGCACCGAAGGAACCAATGTTGGTGATGGTGAAGGTCGAACCCGACAGCTCCTCGGGGGAGATGTCGCCGGTACGTGCACGGCCACCCAGGTCGCCAATAGCCTTTGCCAGGCCAGCAATGCCCAGGTCAGAAGCGTTCTTGATGACGGGAACCAGCAGACCCTTGGGGGTGTCCACAGCAATCGCGATGTTCTCGGAGCCGTGGTAAGTGATCTGCTTGTAGTCTTCGGTCATGGAAGCGTTCAGAGCGGGGTGCTGCTGCAGAGCCTCAGCGGATGCCTGGACGAAGAAGGGCAGGAAGGTCAGCTTAGCGCCCTCACGAGCAGCGAAGCCGTCCTTAGCCTTTGCACGCAGCTGAACGATGCGGGTCACGTCAACCTCGGTGACCTGGGTCAGCTGGGTGGAGATGTCCAGGGACTCACGCATACGCTTTGCAATAACCTGGCGGATACGTGCGGTCTTCTCGACGGTGCCACGCTTGGGGGAAACCTCGAAGGTGTGCGGTGCCTTTGCGGAACCAGCAGCCGGAGCAGCAGCTGCAGCGGGTGCAGCAGCGGCGGGAGCAGCGGAACCCTTAGCAGCGATAGCAGCCTGAACATCCTGCTTGCGGATGCGGCCACCAACACCGGTGCCCTTGACGGTGGACAGGTCGATGCCGTTGTCCTTAGCGAGCTTACGGACCAGCGGGGTCACGTATGCTTCGCCCTCAGCAGCTGCCGGAGCGGCAGGTGCAGCGGGAGCTGCAGGAGCTGCGGGAGCAGCCGGAGCAGCAGCGGGTGCAGCGGGAGCCTCAGCAACCGGAGCGGGAGCTGCGGGAGCCTCAACAGCTGCGGGAGCAGCCGGAGCAGCAGCACCGGAACCGTCGCCAATGATAGCCAGAGCAGCGCCGACCTCGACGTCCTCGTCCTCGGGGACGAGAATCTGCTCAACAACGCCTGCTACGGGGGAGGGAACCTCGGTGTCAACCTTGTCGGTGGAAACCTCAACCAGGGGCTCGTCAACCTCAACCTGCTCGCCAACTTCCTTCAGCCAGCGGGTAACGGTGCCCTCGGTGACGGACTCGCCCAGTGCGGGCAGTACGACCTCGATGCCTGCAGCAGCAGCTGCGGGAGCAGCCGGAGCAGCAGCGGG
>NZ_KV813803.1:154945-165542 GCF_001813725.1 Rothia sp. HMSC072B04
AACCTTGTCGGTGGAAACCTCAACCAGGGGTGCGTCAACCTCAATGGTGTCGCCGACCTCAACGAGCCAGCGGGTAACGGTACCCTCGGTCACGGACTCGCCCAGTGCGGGCAGTACTACGGTGTGGGACATAATCTTTCCCGTTCTCCTTGTGAATGCTTGAACTAGAAAAATGTGAGCGGCGACCCGGATGCGCGCCGCATGCATCGAAGCACGTCGACGCGCATCCGGATAGGGGCGTTGTTCAGCGGATACGCCCGGCAACCGCTAACGACCAACGGTCGTCAATACTAAGCTGACGCGCTAACGCCAGTCAGCAAAATTTATGCGCTGTGCAGCGGGGTGCCGTTCAGGACCATTGCAGCCTCACCCAGGGACTCGTTCTGAGTCGGGTGTGCGTGGATGAACTTAGCGACGTCCTCGGGGAATGCTTCCCAAGCAACCCACATCTGAGCCTCACCAATCTGCTCACCCATGCGCTTACCAATAGCGTGAACACCAACGATGGGGCCGTCCTTCTGGCGGACAACCTTCACGATACCGGTAGCACCGAGGATAGCGGACTTACCGTTACCAGCCAGGTTGTACTCAGCGGTCTCAACGTTCTCAGCGCCGAACTTCTCCTTAGCCTTGGGCTCGGAGTAGCCAACGGAAGCGATCTCCGGGTCACAGAAGGTGACCTTGGGGATGTTGATGTCCTCAACAACGGTGGGGTTCAGGCCAGCAATCTCTTCTGCAACGAAGATACCCTGCTGGTAACCGCGGTGAGCCAGCTGAACGCCGGGGACGATGTCGCCAACAGCGTAGATGTTGCCCACACCGGTGTGCAGACGCTCGTTAGCCAGAACGAAGCCGCGATCCATGGGGATGCCCTGCTCCTCGTAGCCCATGTTTGCGGTGTTCGGGCCACGACCAACAGCAACCAGAACAATCTCTGCCTCGAAGACCTTGCCATCAGCCAGGGTGACCTTAGCACCGTTAGCGTCCTGCTCAACCTTCTCGAAGAGGGTGCCGGTGTTGAACTTGATGCCGCGCTTCTTGAACGCACGCTCCAGAACCTTGATGATAGCCGGGTCCTCGTTGGGGACCAGGTTCGGCAGGCCCTCGATGATGGTGACGTCAACGCCCATAGCGTTCCACATGGATGCGAACTCGCAACCAATCACGCCGCCACCGAGCACGATAGCGCTCTTGGGCAGGTAGTCCATCTCCAGTGCCTCGGTGGAGGTCAGAACGCGACCCTCAATGGGCAGACCGAAGGTCTTGGAGACCGAACCGGATGCCAGGATAATGTTCTTACCCTTGTACTCAACACCGCCGACGGTGATGGTGTCCTGAGCGGTGAGCTTACCCTCGCCGGGGATAATCTCAATGCCCTTCATCTTCAGCAGGCCTGCAAGACCCTTGAACTTACCGGAGACGATGCCGTCCTTGTAATCGCGAACCTTGCCCATTTCGATGGACTGCAGCACAGCGTTAACGCCAACCTTGGACGCCTCGCGTGCCTCTTCAGCCAGCTCAGCAGCGTGCAGGTACGCCTTGGTGGGGATACAGCCGGTGTGCAGGCAGGTGCCGCCGACCTTTTCCTTCTCGATCAGGCCGACGGTGAAGCCTAGCTGGCGTGCGCGAATAGCTGCAGAGTAGCCAGCGGAACCGCCGCCGAGGATGAGGATGTCGAATTCTTGAGCCACGATATTGCTCCCTTGCATAGTTGTGGGGGCTAAAGACCCCTGCAATGAGTTCTTTACCAATTTATTGGTAGGTTCCCCAGCATGCGCGAAAGGCCCGCGACTTACAAAAAATCGCGCGCCCCTCCGCGTACGCAGAAAAACACTTAATACAACAATACCCCCGTTGGCGGTCGTTTAAGTTCACTCAGGGCGGTTTTAGCCGATTAATCACCCAAACAGCGCAAATTTTTCACCACTCAAGAAAAGCGGCGCGTCATAGAACAGTCAGATGGCAGGGAACAGTCAGATGGCAGGACCACCACAGCGGTCGCACAGAACGTGTCCGAGAACAGACGCAGAGGAGGGCTCCCCGGTAGAAATACCGGAAAGCCCTCCTCTGATCAGCTCTATGCTGGCAGATGTCTATGCTGGTGGATGCGCACGGACACGTACCTAGTGATGCCGCGCGCCCAGTAAAGCTACAGGCTACTTAGCGTACGACTGGATGAAGTTCACCAGGGTAGCGGTACCAAAGCCGGTACCTTCCTTCGGGGTGAAGCCGTAGGGTGCCTCCTCGTTGAACGCGGGGCCCGCAATATCCAGGTGAGCCCAGGGGATGCCCTCGCCCACGAACTCCTTCAGGAACAGACCCGCAGTCAGCGCGCCACCGTAGCGGGAACCAATGTTCTTGATGTCAGCGACCGGGGACTCCAGGCTCTTACGCAGGTAGGACTCCAGCGGCATCGGCCAGTAAGACTCACCCGCAGCAGCACCGGCTGCAATCACGCGGTCACGAATCTCCTCGTCACCGAGCAGAGCCGCGGTGCGCAGACCCAGAGCAGCCATAGCGGCACCGGTCAGGGTAGCGATATCCAAGATGACGTCCGGGTTCGACTCAGAAGCCAGAGCAATACCATCAGCCATGACCAGGCGGCCCTCAGCGTCAGTGTTCAGAACCTCAACGGTACGGCCATCACGCATGGTGATGATGTCCTCCGGGCGCAGTGCGTGGCCGCCGGGCATGTTCTCAGCCAGGCACAGGTAACCGGTCACAGCAACCGGAACGTCCAGTTCAGCAGAAGCGAGCACAGCGTTCAGAACGGATGCGGCACCCGCCATATCGCACTTCATGGTCATCATCGAAGCGGCAGGCTTCAGCGAGTTACCACCGGTATCGAAGGTGATGCCCTTACCGACCAGAGCCACGTGAGCCTTCGGGTTCTCAGGGGTGTACTTCACAACGGCAAGAACCGGCTTGCGGGGCGAACCCTGACCAACACCGGAAATGCCGCCGAAGCCCTCCTCAGCCAGGCGGTCGTGGTGGAACAGCTCAATCTCAATGTTTGCGTAATCCTCAGCGACCTCAGCAGCGAACTCAGCGAAAGTCTCCGGGTACAGGTGCGACGGAGGCAGGTTCACCAGGCGGCGAGCGTCCTTAGCGGTCTCACCCAGAACCAGGGCGTGAACCAGAGCCTCCTCAGCCTCTTCCTGGTCAATCGAGGAAACAATCAGAATGGAATCGATCTCTTCCTTAATCGAGTCCTGAGTCTTGCCGCGCAGGCCCTCCTCAACGAAGTTACCCAGCACAGCGCCGTGAGCAATAGCCTCAATTTCCTCTACCGAAGAAACACCGAAATCGAAAGCAATCTCCTCAGCGGAACCAACCAGCTGACGAGCCGCAGAACCAGCAGCGTAACGCAGAGCGTCCAAACGCTCCTGACCCTCAGCAGTATCAGAGCCCAGACCCGCCAGCGCCACAATGCCGGCACCGGTGTCCTCAAGACCGGGCAGACGCAGCAGCTGATCGGGGGCACCCGAGGCGCCCAGCGCCTCCAGCAGCTCGTTAATACCCTCAACAGAGTCCTCAGACAGGGAGCTCGGCGCCAGGTACGCACCGTCAGCGCCCTTCAGAACGCCCAGAACCAGAACGTCAGCTTCGAGCGCTTCAAGGTCGGTGCTGTGAATAGACAGAGACAGAGACATCGTTACTCCTTTGCGTATGTCTTCTCAAAATAGTCGGGGCACATCCTCGCGCCCGAAAAACTCAACTGTAGGCCCTCGAAGAGTGAGGATGAATACCGCCGCGCAAAGCCGCGCGGACTACTGCTTCTACTCTACACGGATATGTAGGAGTGCGTGAGGTTCAGCTCTCACTCCCAAACAGCTTGCAGGGCAGAAAAACGCACAAGAAGCCGAGCTGTAACCTCTTAAGAACGTCGACGAGACATCAAACAAGTTCACCTACTGTGAGAAAAGCCCGCGCACTGTCGAGACAGGGCAGTAGTGGCATAAAATGAAAGACTACGGAAAGCGTCAGATAACAGAAGACGCCCCTTCGCCCCAACACCTCGGGTACCGGCAGAAAACACTAAGCCCACCCGAACGCGACGCGAACCAGACAGAAGTGAGGAGGCGTAATGCTCAACCCCGAAGATCTCTACTTAGCCAACACCAAAATATTGGACGACCCCAGGATGCACGGGCTAACCCTCGTCATCGCCCTCTCCAGCCCGCAAGACGCAGGTTCCACCGCCGGTCAGCTCGGGCAGGTGTTGCTCAGCGAGCTCAAAAACATTGAAATCGTCGAGTTCGACAGCGACCAGCTGCACGACTATCGCGCCCGCCGCCCCTACATCCGCTACGAAAAAGACCACTTCGAAAAGCCGCAATACCCGCAGCTGAAGCTCTACGCCGTAGAAGACAGCCTCGACAAGCCGTTCCTGCTACTCACCGGTGCCGAACCGGACCTGCAGTGGCAGCGCTTCGAAAAGGCGGTGCTGACCATCGCCCAGCGGGTCAAGCCCTCCCTGGTCGTGCTGGTCTCCGCATTCCCCATGCCGGTGCCGCACACCCGCCCCTTCCCGATTACCGCGCACGGCTCCCGCAAGGACCTGATTCGCGGCATCTCCCCGTGGAAGCCCAGCGCGGACGTGCACGCAACCGTCACCAACCTGTTGGAAGTGCTCTTCACCGAAAACGGAATCGACACCGTCGGCTTCGGCGTGAACATTCCCCAGTACATTTCGGAGGCGGACCTGCCGCAGGGCACCCTCACTGCCCTCGAACACGTGGGCATGGCGGCGCACCTCTCCCTACCCACCGAGAACCTGCGCGAAGCCGCACGCCACGTGCACAGCCAGATCAACGATCAGGTCAAGCAGAACCCCGAAATTGGTCGCATGATTACGACCATGGAAGAGAACTACGACGAGAACTTCCGCACCTCCGACATTGCGGTTCCCCTCTCGCGACGCGACGCGCACAACGTGCCCAGCCGCGACGAGATTGGTGCGCTCTTCGAGCGGTTCCTCGACGAACAGTAAAGCGTGCGCAGTAGGGGATACCGCCCGTCAGATAGTGCCTGACAGATATTGCGTGACAAATTATGACGCGGCACCCCGCGCCGCTGTGGACAAACCCCGGTAAACAAACGAACAATACGAATAAATCTGTGGAACCTTCGGACACATGAACCGAAGTATCCACAGATTTATTCGTTTAACCCCGAACCCGCGCAACCCATGCCACCGTGAAGGCATGAACGCAAATAATATCCCCAATGGCAACATCTCCAACGGCAATATCCCCAACAGCGGCTACGACACGCCCCCGCCCATCCGCAACGAATACGACGTGCTCAGCTGCGCCCTCCACCAGCACGGCTACTGGCCCGACCACTCACTCATCATCCTCACCGCAACCGACAACACCCTCGGCCCCAGCCTGCGCGTCAACCTACCCGACGAACCCTGCACCCTGCCCGAACGCGCCGACTTCCTCCACGAAACCTTCACCAAACTCCCCACCAGCCACAACGGCGAAACCCTCACCCGCTTCTACGCCATCATCATCGACGGCGACAACACCGTACGCCAACGCCAACTCAACCCCGACACCGCCCAGCTCGCCACCATCGACGAAATCCATAACGACCTCGAAACCCAAATCAACATCAACACCTGGCTCCACCTGCTCCACGACCCGCGCATCGTCAGCGAACTACGCTGCGAAGACGTCATCTACGCAGGAGGCGCCAGCATCTGGGCACTCAACCCCGAACAGCAAGCCCTCACCCTCCTCGCACCCATCGAAGAAATCCACCACAGCGGCTACTACACCTGGCTCACCCGCCACGGCGACACCATCGCCGACACCGCCCAGCACAACTACGCCCACAGCCCCTGGGACACCGACCCCACAACCAACCCCGAAATCCGCCACGACTGGGAAAACGCCGTAGAACTCTGGGACAACACCCGCACCAACACCACCCGGAACGATGAAGCCCGCCGCCAGGACATTCGCACCATCTACCGCCAAGCCCAAATCGACCTCTGCTACTGGGACGCCGCCATCAACGCCGCCGCGCACCTGCTCACCACCCACCCGGTCGATAACGCGGGCAACCCCATCACCGGTGACGCGCCCACCATCGGCGACGCACTCCGCGAACTCATCCCCGCCGAAATCGCCGGGCACCTACGCGCCTCCATCGCACCCGCAACCCTCAACCCCATCACCGCCGAAATGCTCACCTACCTCGCCGGCTACGGGCTCAACCACGCCCAAAAAGCGCTCGCCTACCTGCACTACTCCGCCCAATACACCTACCACGCCTTCGGCGGCGAATACCCCAGCCCCGACCGCGCGCCGCTCGAACCACCCCGCTACGGCACCCGCATCACCCGCAAAACCTACATCCCCGCCAGCTTCACCCACGCACTCAGCGCCACACCCGGTACCGAACAGGCACACGTACGCGCCGTGCCCGAAAAATGCGTGCAATGGCAAGACTGGATCCGCCGCACCCACCGCACCATTCAGCAGAGCCGCAGCATTCAACAGAACCGCAGCAACCAGCACACCAACCTCAACGGCTGGGCACTCGAAAACCTCACCCCCGCCGACCTCGCCAGCGCCGCCGAACTCAACACCATCAGCCGCGACCTGCTCCCACGCCTCGAGGAACACCCCAAAGACCACAACGCCCACAACAAACTCGAAAACCTCAAACAACGAATCGACGAAAGCTGCACCAACAGCGAATACCTCACCAAACACCACGCCGTCTACACCCACTACCTCAACGCCCTCAAAGGAAAACTAGACAGCCCCCACTGGGCACGCCTCAACGCACTCGAACTACTCACCAGCCTGCTCACACCCCACAGCACCGACGGAGAATACGCCGAACTACGCAACACCCAAGCCTGGGCCAACTGGTACAAGGGCTACAGCACCTACGCCCGCATGCTCCGCCAAGAAGCCCACCGCCACACATTCGGAAAGGACCTCAACATCCTCGATGTACACCTCAACGCAGGCAACCTACCCGCCTGGATCAAATACACCATCTGCGGCGAACCCGGAACACACCGCGAACCCATCAGCACCCTCAAACCGCGAAAGCCCAGCGCATAAAACCAGAAAGGAATAAACCAACAACAAAAGCAGGGGAGGGGGGCGCCGCCGGGCACGCCCCTCCCGCACACAGCCGCACTCACCCAAAACCAGGCCCACAAGCCACCCAAACAGCGCGTCAAGTTGAAAGCAACCAAAAATCTGCAATACTTATATATTGACCCCGTACAGTCAATGCGCTATAACGCGCCCTCAAACCGCTCCACACAACGAGCAACGGAACCCTGCAAACCGCCCAACGCACGCGGAATAAAACCCGCCCCCACAGCGTTAAACCGGATAAACGCAGCAAACACCCCGACCGAGGACGCCAGCACAGACTTGACAGGGTCTTAGGTGTTTTGCAAACAAAACACCCCACCACAAGCCAGAAAGGGTTCTAGTGGCACCTGCAACCAGCAAGAAGACCGTGACCGGCGACGCAACCGAAGAAACCGTCGCAAAAACCACCACCAAGACCACCCGCACCAAGAAGGCAACCACCAAAGCCGCAGCGGCAACCGAAGACACCACCGGCGCAACCGCCGAAACCGGTGCTGAAACCACTGCCGAAACTACTGCCGAAACCGAGGCAGACAAGCCCAAGCGCACCCGCAAAACCACCACCAAAACCGCAACCAAGCGCAAGACCGGTGGCCGCCGCAAAAAGAGCGACGACGAATTCGACCTCGCACTCGACGAAGAACTCGAAACCACCGACGGCGAAGACGAAACCGACGAAGAAGACGAAGAAACCGCAGCCAAAATAGAAGAAAAGAAGGCCGCAGAAGCAGTAGCAGCCAAGGGCTCCGGCTTCGTCCTCACCGCAAACGACGACGACGACGCACCCGCACAGCGCGTCGTCACCCCCGGCGCAACCGCCGACCCCGTCAAGGACTACCTCAAGCAAATCGGCAAAGTCTCCCTGCTCAACGCACAGCAGGAAGTCGACCTCGCCAAGCGCATCGAAGCAGGCCTCTACGCCGAACACAAGCTCGCTGAAAACCCCGACATGGACAAAGATCTCAAGAAAGCCCTGCGTTGGGTCGTCCACGACGGCAAGCGAGCCAAAAACCACCTGCTCGAAGCCAACCTGCGACTCGTCGTCTCCCTTGCCAAGCGCTACACCGGCCGCGGCATGCTCTTCCTCGACCTCATCCAGGAAGGCAACCTCGGCCTCATCCGCGCCGTCGAAAAGTTCGACTACTCCAAGGGCTTCAAGTTCTCCACCTACGCAACCTGGTGGATCCGCCAGGCCATCACCCGCGCAATGGCAGACCAGGCCCGCACCATCCGCATCCCCGTGCACATGGTAGAAGTCATCAACAAGCTCGCCCGCGTGCAGCGCCAGATGCTTCAGGACCTCGGCCGCGAACCCACCCCCGAAGAACTCGGCAAGGAACTCGACATGACCCCCGAAAAGGTCATCGAAGTCCAGAAGTACGGCCGCGAACCCATCTCCCTGCACACCCCCCTCGGTGAAGACGGCGACTCCGAATTCGGCGACCTCATCGAGGACTCCGAGGCAGTCGTCCCCGCAGACGCAGTGTCCTTCACCCTTCTGCAGGAACAGCTCCACTCCGTGCTCGACACCCTCTCCGAGCGTGAAGCCGGCGTGGTCGCAATGCGCTTCGGCATGACCGACGGCCAGCCCAAGACCCTCGACGAAATCGGCAAGGTCTACGGCGTGACCCGCGAACGAATCCGCCAGATTGAGTCGAAGACCATGTCTAAGCTCCGTCACCCGTCGCGTTCGCAGGTACTGCGCGACTACCTGGACTAGTACTCCGACTACCAACAACGGCGCACCGGTTCCCGCTCGCGGGGGAGTGCCCCCTCTGCGGCGCCGGGGCGCCTTGAGGACGGAGCCCCCGCTACGCGTGACCGGCTACGCCGTAAGGTTTAGTTTCGCTAGTTCTAGCACATACAGAAAAGGCTCTCCGACATACCGGAGAGCCTTTTCTGCTACTTATATGCGGTTGGAGCGACGGCTTGTGGACGATGCTCGCGGGGGAGTGCCCCCTCTGCGGCGCCGGGGCGCCTTGAGGACGGAGCCCCCGCTACGCATGTCCGTTGCGCCGTCAAAGTTCAGTTCCACAAGGGCTGAGTATGTCAAGTTGGCTTTGCGGGCGATGCACGTTATGCAGTTCCGTACAGTCGGCTCGCGGACAATGCTTGCGGGGGGAGTGCCCCCTCTGCGGCGCCCCAATAAGTGAATGGGCTAGGCGCTTTGAGGATGGGGCCTCCGCCATTACGCATGTCCGCTGCGCCGTTGAGGTTCAGCGCCGCTACAGGCTCAGCTGGCGCAGATAGCGGTCCGCCACCGCCTCCACCTGATCCAAACCACGCACACGACCCAGCGCCTCCGACCACGCATCAGCCTCATCGCCACCCACCGGGAAACCAGCCGCCGCCCACAACGCCGCCGTCATCGCACCCACCGAATCCGAATCCGAATCCACCGACACCGCACGGCACAACCCCTCAAACAGGGCACCACGCACCGTCGCATCATCAGCATCAGCCGACAGACTCTTCACAGCATCCGCCGCGCACCAGAGAGCCACACCCAACAGCTCAGGCGCCGTCCAACCCGTACCAAAATGCTCCGCCACAGCCTCCGGCACCGGCACCGTACCGCCCTCCAGCAGCTCGACGGCACGACTCAGCGCCGCCGCCGTACGCGAAGCATCACCCGGAATCGAATCATCCGCCGCCACCGAACCACACCACGACAGCACACGACGCGCCGACTCCAGCAACGCGTCAAACGAACCGGAGGGGGACGCCAACAGATCACGAATCAGCAACGCGTACGCCGCCGCCGAAGCCAACGCCTCCGGATGCCCATGGGTCAACGCCGCCGCACGCACCGCCAACAAAACCACCGTACGCTCCTGCGCCACCGGCAAAACACCCAACGCCGCCGAACGCACCAACGCGCCACTACCCAAAGCATCAGGAGTCAATGACTTCGACACCAACTGCATCTCACCCGAACCCAACGCCCGCAACGTTGCCGCACCCGGACCACGACGAGCCGTCAACTCCGACGAACCATCAATCTCACGATCCAACGAAAACGGCGCAGACTCCGGCAGAACCTCACCAATACCGCGGAACCACCGCAAATACGCCAACCACAGACACGCTAACTCATCCGCCGCCGCGCCCTCATTATTCCACTCCAAAACCTCCGTCAGGCCATCCAGAGTGAAACACATCAGCTGCGTATCATCACTGACCAGCAGCTCACCAAACGCCGACTCCCACGGCTTAGGGGCACGCTCCGCAATCTGCTCAGCCGACAACAACTCCAACGGATAACCCAGCGCATCACCCAACGCAGACGCACACAACAGGCCGCGCACCCTGCCCGTAAACTCAGCCGAAACCTCAGGTGCACGCGTGAACTCAACAGAAGAAAAACTCATAGGGCGATTATCCCATGTGCGTTCAGGACGCGGAGGCTAGGGCATAAGCGGCTTCGTGCTCATGCTCGCGGGGGAGTGCCCCCTCTTCAGCGC
>NZ_KV813803.1:165642-187770 GCF_001813725.1 Rothia sp. HMSC072B04
TGGGGGCGCTTCGAGGACGGAGCCCCCGCTCCGCATAAGCACTTTCGCCGCGATGGGGTGCCTACTCCGCGGATGGGGAGACACCGGGGACGGAGCCCCCGCTCCGCATGAGTACTTTCGCCGCGATCGGGTGCCTGCTCCGGGGAGAGGGATGCACTGGGCAGCTTTGCACTCACGCTCGCGGGGGAGTGCCCCCTCTTCAGCGCCTGGGGGCGCCTTGAGGACGGAGCCCCCGCTCCGCGCGAGTGCCTGCGCTGCGGAAGGTTCCGAACCGCGAATGACGAACTGTGAGGCGCAAAACAAGACGCAATGCCATACTGAAACCATGAAGATCCTGCACACCTCCGACTGGCACCTCGGCCGCACCTTCCACCGCAGCCCCCTCACCCGCGAACACCAGCAGTTCATCGACGAACTGCTCAACTACGTGCACGCCGAAGGCATCAACACCCTCCTCATCAGCGGCGACGTCTACGACAGCACCATCCCCACCGCCGAAAGCACCACCCTGCTCGACCAGGCACTCACCCGCCTCATGCGCGCCGGCGTGCACGTCATCCTCAGCTCCGGCAACCACGACTCCTTCCGCCGCCTCAGCTACGGCGCAGCCTTCTTCGAAGCCTCCGGCGTGCACCTGCGCACCACCATCGAAGACGCCACCCGCCCCGTCGAACTCACCGACGGCACCTTGCGCGTACACGTCTACGCCATCCCCTACCTCGCGCCGCGCCTCCACGCCACCGCCCTCGGTGTAGACCCCACCCACCAGGCCGTCCTCGGCGCCGTCACCGACGCCATCCGCGCCGACGCCGCAGAACGACGCGCCCGCGGCGCAGGCGCCGACCGCATCATCGTCATGAGCCACGCAACAGTCAGCGACACCACCGGCAGTGACATTGCCGGCAGCGCAGACACCACACCCCGCAGCGACTCCGAACGCGACATCAGCGTCGGCGGTATCGACTGGGTACCCGCCTCCCTCTTCGACGGCTTCGACTACGTAGCCCTCGGCCACATCCACAAGCGCTACCCCGTCACCCACACCATCCGCTACAGCGGCTCCCCGCTCGGCTTCTCATTCAGCGAAGAACACAACCGCAACGGCGCCTACCTCATCGAACTCAACCCCGGCGAAGAACCCACCATCAGCAGCCACGAATGGGCAACCCGTGTACACATGAAAACCCTGCGCGGCACCATGGAGCAGCTACTCAACGCCCCAGAAAACAGCCCCTACGAGCAGGGCTACTACTGCCGCATCGAACTCACCGACGAAACCCTACCCGTCGGCGCCGTCGACCGCCTGCGCAGCCGCTACGAAACCATCTCCCACTTCAGCTACCGCAGCACCCAACCCGCCACCGACAAACCCACCGCCGCACCGCCCACCCGCGACGCCGACCCCGTCGAAACCTTCGACCAATTCCACCAATACGTACGCAACCGCCCCCTCACCAGCGAAGAACGCGACGTCATCACCACCCTCAGCGACCACATCAAAAGCCACAAGGACAACGCATGATCCTGCACAACCTCGAATTCGAAGCCTTCATGGCATACCCCAAGCGCCAAGAAATCAACTTCGACACCCTCAACAACGCCGGCGTATTCCTACTCAACGGCCCAACCGGTGCCGGTAAAACCACCATCCTCGACGCTATCTGCTACGCCCTCTACGGCGAAACCAGCAGCGACCGCGAATCCGCCAAACTGCACTCCACCTACGCGGCACACAGCGGCACCAAACCGCGCGTGTTACTCGACGTCACCCTCCACGGCAAGCGCCTGCGCATCGACCGCACCCCCGCCTACAACAAACCCATCACCCGCGGCGCCCGCAAAGGCCAGATGCGCGAAGAAAGCGCCAAAGCAACCCTCGCCGAACTCGCACCCGGCGCCGACCCCGCCGACGAAAAAGCCTGGATCCCCATCTCCAGCAGCGTCGCCGAAGTCAACCGCACCATCGCCGAACGCACCCACCTGACCAAAGAACAATTCCTCAAAGTCGTACTCCTGCCGCAGGGCCAGTTCGCGCAATTCCTCAAGTCCAAGCCCAAAGAACGCAAAGAACTGCTCAAAAAGATGTTCCCCGTCGAACACTACGAACAGCTCTTCGCTGCACTCACTGAGGAAGCGAAAACCGCCCAGCAGGAAGTCGCCCAGGACGAAAACACCCAGCGCG
Organism: Rothia sp. HMSC072B04; assembly: GCF_001813725.1. Classification (NCBI taxonomy): domain Bacteria; kingdom Bacillati; phylum Actinomycetota; class Actinomycetes; order Micrococcales; family Micrococcaceae; genus Rothia; species Rothia sp. HMSC072B04. The sequence goes on from NZ_KV813803.1 coordinate 167,825, forward strand.
GCTACCTTGAACGTGCCCGCGCAGAAATGCTCGCCCTGCAGTCGCTACTGGACGCTGTGGATTCGGATGCTGAGGAAGCTGCGGAGGCGGGCGAGGAGACTTCCGAAAACCTCACCACTGAGAACGTCACTGCCGAGAATGTCACCGCCGAAACCCTCGACGCATGGGTTGCCGGCGGAGTAGAACGCGCCCGCAAAACCTCCGTGCGCGAGAAGCAGGAACAGCAGCGCCTCACCGACGAAGCCGACCGGAACACCCGCCTGCTCGCCGAACGCGCCCAGCTGCAGGCCGACTGGCGCGAATACGAGCAGCTCTGCGAGCGCCGCACCCGCCTGACCGTACGCGCCGACGAGCACAAGGCGCAGCGTGAAGAGCTGGCGCAGGCACGTGCCGCCGCGCCCCTGCACGCACAGTACGCGCAGGTCCATGCCGAATCGCAGGCGCTCGCCGCCCGCCAGCAGGAGCAGGCGGCCTGTGCATCCGCGCTGGATGAGACTGGTCGCGCCCTGCTTGCGGCACTCCGCGATGAGGAAACCTCGGCAGAGGTCATCTTCCCCGAAGAGACCACCTTCGCCGCACTCCCGGATTTCGAGCCCGCCGAGCAGGAAACCCAGCTCGAGGCGCTCCTTGACACCCTGCGCGCCCTGCAGAAGAAGGACGCGCAGCTGACCGACGAGGAAGCCGCCGCAGCCGCCCTGCTGAAGCAGGCAAACGCCCTCGAACAGGACAGGGCGCGTGCCGAAAAGAGGCTGAGCGACCTCACCGCCCAGGCCGAGCAGCTCGCCGAAGAACTCGCCGGCTACAGCACCGCCGACGAGGAGCGTACCCTCGCCGCGCACCTGGTCACCGAGGCGCAGCAGAAGCACGATGCAGCCCAGCAGATGCAGCAGAAGCTGGATGCCGCCTCCGCCGCGGTTGCTGCGGCCCAGAAGCAGAGCAAGCGCACCGCCACCGCCGAGCAGAAGGCGCAGGAAAAGTGGCAGGCTTCGGCTCAGCAGGCGCTCGCCGCCACGGAGGAGTTCAAGAACCTGCAGGTGCTGCGCCTCGCCCAGGCCTCGTCTCTGCTGGCGCGTGAGCTCAAGGACGGCGAACCCTGCGCGGTCTGCGGTTCAGTGGAGCACCCCGCTCCGGCGCGGATTGCCGAGGGCGAGCAGCTGGTTGAGCGTGCCGACCTGGACGCCGCCAAGGAGCGTGAAGACAAGGCACACAAGCAGGCGCGTACCCACGAACTGGCTAAGGATCGGGCGACCAAGGCACATCAGGAAGCCTCCGAGGCGCTTGCCGCCGCCCGCACCCAGTACGAGACCCTGGTGGCTCAGGGCGAGTGCGATGTTGAGCAGACTGCCGCCCAGCTGCAGCAGGCGCAGACCCGCCTCGCGCAGGCTCAGTCGCGCGTGACCGCGCGTGACGGCGTGCTGGTGAAGGTTGAGCGGGTGCGTGCCGAGCAGCAGAAGGCTCAGGAGGCGCTACGCACCATCGAGAGCGCGGCGGTTGAGGCTCAGACTCGTCACCGTGATGCTGCGGCGCGCTGTGAGGCGGCTGCGGCTGAGTTGGCGCCTGCTCGTGCAGCGGTGGGTTTTGCGCAACGTGTTGAGGCTGTTGAGGGTTACCGTGTGGCGCATCAGCGTCTTGCTCGTGCAGTGTTGCTGTTGGGGCAGGCGCGTGAGCGTCATGCTTTGGCGGCGGCGCAGGCTGAGCGTTTGCTGGCTGAGTCTTCGTTTGAGAGCGCTGAGCTGGTGCAGGCGGCGGTGCGCACCCCCGAGCGTGTTGATGCCCTGGAGCAGGCTGTTGCCGCGTATGAGTTGGAGCATGCCCGCCTCCTTGAGGGCTTTGGTCGTGAGGCGATTGTTGCGGTGGCGGCGCGTGCCGCCGCTGGTGAGCAGGCGCCGGATGATCTGCAGGGTGTGCGTGAGCAGGTTGAGCAGTTGCGTGCGGCGGCGCACCGTTTGACTCTTCGTGAGGGTGAGCGGGAGAGCATGCTGCGTTCTTTGCATGTGCTGCGTGGCGAGTATGCGGCGTTCCGTGCGAAGACGGCGCAGCGTTATGACCGTGCGCAGATGTTGGCGAACCTGGCGGCGGCTGCCCGCGGTGACACGCTGGGCGGCTATGAGCATCAGGTTGACCTGGTGAGTTACGTGCTGGGTGCCGAGTTTGAGCGGATTCTGCACTCGGCGTCACTGCACCTGGATCGCATGAGTGAGGGCCGCTACGGCATGGTGTTCAGCGATCACCGTGCGAAGGGTAGCCGTTCCGGCGGCGGCCTGAACCTGGAGATTACCGACACCTGGACGGGCGAGCCGCGTGAGGCGTCGTCGCTGTCCGGTGGTGAGTCGTTCTTGGCGTCGCTGTCGTTGGCGTTGGGTCTGGCTGAGGTTGTGCAGGCGAATAACGGCGGTATCGAGCTGGATACCCTGTTCATTGATGAGGGTTTTGGCACGTTGGACGCCGAAACCTTGGACATGGTGATGGGCACGATCGAATCTCTGCGTGATAGCGGCCGCACTATTGGCCTGATTTCGCATGTGGAGGAGATGAAGAACCGTATTCCCGCCCAGATTGTGGTTGAAAAGGGTCAGAACGGCTCGTCGGTGAGGGTAAACTCCTAGTAGGCATAAATTCGCTTCCGGGCTGCTGTTGTGGCATGTCCGGCGGCTTATTCGTGAAAGAGATGATGACCTCGACACCTCAGGACAGGGACCCGAACTCAACGTATCGTGTGGAACCTTCGGCTGATGCGCGCGCTAACGCATCCGCGCCGGAGGTTCCTCCGCGCACCATGAAGGTGGCACCCGCCTCCGATTCGCCGGATAAGTCGTGTGCTTCGGGCACGGGTATTCCAACGGTTCCGGGTACGTCCTTGACGGATGTGGTGCGCAGTAACGACCACGTGTTGCAGGAGTTGCCGCCGCGACCGGTTCCTACTGCGGATGAGGTTAATACGAACGCCTCGGTGCCGGATATTTTGCGTCAGCATTGGGCGTTGTTCCTGCGTAACGGTAAGGAGCAGCGTTACCATCTGCGCGGTGTGCTCCGTGATGAGGGCTTTGCCCGTAATGTGTTGACGATTCTGTTCCATATTCCGGCGGCTTCTTCGGCGTTTGCGCTGTATATTCTGTTGGCGAGCCACCTGGGTAGTGTGCATGATGGCGGCTATGCGGTGGCGGCGTTTGCTGGCGCGTATTCGGTGCAGATTATGCTCGGCCCGATGCTGGTGCGTGCTCTGGGTTTGCGGTCGTTGCTGGCGATTACGTCGATTCTGAATATCGCTGCGGTGCTGAACATGCTGGTGATTGGTTGGCGTCTAACGGTTGACCCGAATAATGTGAGTACGACCTACCATGCGCTCTCGTGCGTGGCGATGGGTTTCACGACTCCGCCGTGGACGCCGTTTGCGTTGGAGTCGCTGTACCGCCGCAACTATAAGTACAGTGATGTTCGCTTGTCGACAGCTGTTTCTTGGGGGACGACGGCGAACCTGTCGATGTACCCGCTGGCTGCTCTGCTGGTGCGGCTGGGCGATGCGTACCTCACCCCGAATCATGAGTATGCGGGCTTCTGGATCACGATGATTCTGGATGCGCTACTGTTCATTGTGGTTCTGGCCGCGCCGATGTGGCTGCCGGATATTTCGCGTATTCGCATGTCTCCGCCGAAGAATCTGGTCCGTCCGAATAAGCAGACGGTGGTGTTGATTCTTGGTCTGGTGCTGCTGGGTGCGTGTATGGGCGCGGTCGGTTCGGGTCTGCTGGGCTTCTCGCTGATTCACGGTTCGATGAACCTGTTCATGGCGATGGTTGCGACCGGTACCGGCGCGATGGTGCTTGTGTCTTTCCCCGTGGTTTTGGGTGCCCGTTCGGTGAACCCGTGGCATGGTTGGTTGGTGAGCGGCGTTCTGCTGATTATGGGTGCCCTGTATTTGCCGGCGAGTGATGATACGTCCACGATTTTCTATGCGTTGGTGCTGTGTGGTGCGGTGCTGGGTGTGGCGTTTGGCGGTCATGAGCTGTGGCTGAACCGTTCGCTCAAGCATATTCCTGATGCGCAGGCGAGCTTCTTTACCCGCTCGATGCTGGGTATTGGTCTTGCGATGGGTAGTATGTGGGGCGGCTATATGGGTGACGCTCCGTATTACCGTAATGCGTTTATGGTGCCGGTGATTATTGCGACGCTGTATTTTGCGTTGGGTCATTTGTACGGCTACCTGTGGCGTTCTGAGCATGAGGAGCAGCTGACTCCTCTGTCTGAGACGGCACGTAGCTAGTTCGGCGTGTGGCTAATTCAGTGCACTGCTAATTCGGTGCGCGGCTCGACCGAACGCATCTGAGCTTGAGCGTTGTGAGCGCATACTAAAGGCGGATGCCCCGCCACCTTCTGCAGGTGGTGGGGCATCCGCCTTTTGCGTACCGTGCTCGGTTTGTGGTGAACCTCGGCCTGAGAACCTCAGTGTGAGAGCCTCAGCGTGAGGCTACAGTTTAGTGACCGCGCTTGATCCATGCAGGAAGCTCGGGCGCCTCCAGACCGATGCCGGTGCTGTCGCCGTGGCCGGTGAGGACCGCGGTGGACGCGGGCAGGGTCAGCAGGCGGGTCGAGATCGACTCGATGATGGTGTCGAAGTCGCTGTAGGAGCGTCCGGTTGCGCCGGGGCCGCCGTTGAAGAGGGTGTCGCCGGAGAAGACGACGCCTTCGCTGTTTTCCCAGCTGAGGGTGGGTGCGTAGAAGCACACGGAGCCGGGGGAATGGCCGGGGGTGGCGAGGACCTTCAGTTCGGTGTCGCCGATGCGCAGTACATCGCCGTCAGCGAGTTCGTGGTCGAAGTCCCAGGAAGGGTACACCATTTCCCAGAGCACACGGTCTGCGGGGTTCAGGTAGACGGGTGCGCCGAAGCGTTCTGCCGCCTCCTTGGCGCTGCGGATGTGGTCGTCGTGGGCGTGGGTCAGCAGAATCTTCTCCACGGTGCGGCCTGCGACGGTGCGGGAGATCTTGTCGACGTCGTGGGCGGGGTCAATGATGATCACGGAGGAGTCATTGCCGATGATCCAGACGTTGTTGTCGACGTCCCAGCAGCCGCCGTCCAGCGAGAAGGTGCCGGAGGTGACGACTCGTTCAATACGTTCGCTCACGCTACGCTCCTAGAGTTCCACGACCGAGCGCAGCACGCGGCCGGTCTTCATGGTTTCGAATGCTTCGTTGACGTCTTCGAGGCGGATGCGCTCGGAGACGAAGCCGTCCAGGTCGAGGCGGCCGAGCAGGTACTGGTCCACGAATTCGGGGAAGTCGCGGGAGGGCAGGGTGTCGCCGTACCATGCGCTCTTGATGGAGCCGCCGCGGCCGAACACCTCATCCAGCGGGATGTCCCAAGTGGTGCCGGGTGCGGGCACGCCGACGAGGACGACGCGGCCAGCCAGGTCGCGTGCTTCGAATGCCTGCTTGAAGGTGGGGGCGATGCCGACAGCGTCGATGACGAGGTCTGCACCGAAGCCGCCGGTGAGTTCCTTGATGGCCTCGACGGGGTCGACCTTGGAGGAGTTCACGGTGTGGGTTGCGCCGTGTTCGCGTGCGCGTGCCAGCTTATCCTCGTCGATGTCGACGGCGATGATGGTGGTTGCGCCACCGAGCTGTGCGCCTGCGATTGCTGCGGTGCCGACGCCGCCACAGCCGATGACTGCCACGGACTCGCCGCGCTTGAGCTCACCGGTGTTCAGCACAGCGCCCAGACCTGCGGTGACGCCGCAGCCGAGCAGACCGATGGCTGCGTACTGTTCGGGGCTGATGTCAGCGGTGATCTTGGTGCACTGGCCAGCTGCGACGAGGGTCTTCTCAGCGAAGGAGCCGATACCCAGTGCGGGGGTGAGTTCGGTACCGTCCTCGAGGGTCATCTTCTGGGTTGCGTTGTGGGTTGCGAAGCAGTACTGCGGCTGGCCCTTGCGGCATGCGCGGCATTCGCCGCAGACGGCACGCCAGTTGAGGATGACCAGGTCGCCGGGGGCGATGTCGGTGACGTCATCGCCGACAGCCTCAACGATACCTGCGGACTCGTGGCCGAGCAGGTAGGGGAAGTCCTGGCCAACGCCGCCGGTGACGTAGTGGTGGTCGGTCTGGCAGACGCCGCAGGTGAGGACCTTGACGAGTGCTTCGCCCTTGCCGGGGTCGGGTACGTTGATGGTGGTGACGGTGACGGGTGCGTCCTGGGCGAGGGCTACGACAGCCTTAACCTTGTGCATGGTGCTCCTTTGCTGGGCGCGGTTGAGCCTCAACCGCAGATAAAGGTTTTTTGATACGTTCCCATTCTAAGAGCTAAGGCATACCTGATGCACCCCGGGGCTGAGCGTGAAGCCCCCAGGTGAATGTGACGTTTTATGACGTTGTCTCTTACTCCTCCCGGAACCCGCGTAGTCTGCGGCTACTTACTCTGCCGCCTCCACCTCTGCCGCAAAGGCGAGCGCACCGCGTCGGAACGCGCCCGAGGTCAGTGCGTTCACGTGGTCGCGGCCGGCCAGGGAGATGAAGCGGTTAAGCGGATTGTTGCCGCGCACCATGTCGTAGAGTTCCGCTCCGTCGGCGGCGATGGTGTCCGAGTCACCGAGCACGACCGCGATGGGTGCGTGCGGATGCGCGCCCGGGTGACCCGCAGGTAGGTTGGGGGATCCGGCACGCAGGGCGGGCACGTCGAAGAACGGGCCGAAGGGAATCCTCACGAACTTCAGCAGCGCGTCGGGTTGAATGGGGGAGTTGTCAATAATCGAGGTGAAGGAGGCAATCGCCTCGTCGGTGGAGTCTGCCGCCGGGGTTTCTGCACTCGCGGAGGCGCTGGTTCCCTCGTGCGCTTCGAGCATGGCGCGCAGGGTAATGAGGTGGTCGTGTAGGGGCAGGCCGCCCAGGGTGAGGGATGCGACTGCCTCCGGGTGGGTGAGGGCGAGTTCCCAGCCGACGCGGGCGCCGAAGGAGAAGCCAATAACGTGCGCGCGGGGCTCCAGTTCAACGCCGAGGTCGTTCTCGGTGGCGACGGTGCGCAGCAGCTGGGCGAGCAGGTTGGTGAACAGGTGCATGGGGGTCAGCGGCTGACCTGCCGCATCGACAGGGGGCACCGAATCGAACGGAATTGTGCGGCTGCGCACGCTCGTGTTGTCGGGGAGTTTGCAGTCGACGGCGTGCATGGATTCGGGGTCTTTGAGGTATTCGTCTGAGTGGTAGGGCAGGGTAACAATCAGCACGGGGTATCCGGCGCGCAGGTATTGGCGGATCCAGCTGGTGCCGCCGTAGAGCTGTTCGCCGCGGGTGGCGAAGCCGTGAAGCATGAGGGCGGGGACGCGGCTTTTGAGCTGCTGCGGCTGGTAGAGGGTGTACTCGAGGTCGGGCAGGGTAGTGCCTGGTACAACAGCATTGGGTACGGCAAAGGGCGCGGGAGAGAATTCTGCACTGGTCATATGTCTATCTTAGTGACCAGCGCAGGGTTTCTGTCCTGCGCCCTTAATCAGGTTGAAGCGGTACGCGCTCAGCTGAGCTGCCGTTTAGTTCTTCTTCGCCGCACCGTTCGAACTATCGGTGCTCAGGTCGAAGAGCGCATCCTGCTGAGAGTCAGCCTTTGCGTTCGCATCTGCCTTTGCCGCGGTTGCCTCAGAAGCCTGAGCCCCAGAAGCCTGAGCCTCGGCGGTATCAGCCTTCGCCTGCTTCTTCTGCAACTGTTCCTTGCCGTTGTCGAGTCGTTCCTTGCCGTCGGCAATGAACGTGCGAATCATGGTGGTGTTAGTGTCCACCGCCTTCTGCACGCGATCCGCAATGGAGGGGCCCTTCGGCTTGGGGAGCATGCCCTGGCCTGCCGCCTGCTGCTGCAGTTCGCGTCCTGCAGACATGAGGCGTTCCTGGCGTGCCTTCAGTGCACGCGATGCGGAGGTGCTGCGCGGCTGCACCTTCAGGTGGCCGTGGTCGTCATCGCCAGCGATAATCTGGCGCATGAGCATGATTTCGGCGTCCAGATGCGCGCCGAAGAGAAGCATATTGTTCATGATCCAGATGAACAGCAGCATCACAATCACACCACCGATCAGGCCGTAGGTGGCGTTGTACTTGCTGAAGTTGTTGGCGTAGAGGGTGAAGCCGAATGCGCCCAGACCCATGCCGAAGAGGGCGAGTGCCGCACCGGGGGAGAGCCTCCATGCCTTGTAACGGCGCACGTTCGGGGTGGCGGCGTAGAGTAGAGTGATCAGGGCGATTGCCATGAACAGAATCAGCACCCAGCGGCCGTTCAGCCAGATGAGCTTGATGAGCTCCATATCCACGGTTTCGGGTACATACCGACCGACCATGTCCAGGACGGTTACACCCAGCAGCATCATGAGCATCATGAGTACCACGAGGATGATAATCACGGTGGTGACGAAGACGTTCAGCGGCTTGAGAATCCAGCCGGGGCGGCCTTCACGCACGTTGTAGACCGTGTTGAGAGCTCGGCCGAAGGATCCGGTGTACCCAGAGGCGGACCAGAGTGCACTGAGGATACCGGTCAACAGCACCAGGCCTGCGCCATGGTCGCCTGTAATCTGCTTGATGGGGTCTTCCAGAATGGCGTACATCTGGGCGGGCGCGTTGTCCTTGAGGAAGGCGAGGATGACCGCGGCGCTTTCCTCACCGTGACCGAATACGCCCAGTAGGGAGACGATTGCCAGCAGGGCGGGGAAGATGGACAGCACGGTGAAGTAGGTGAGTGCTGCCGCCATGTCGGTGCCGCCGTTTGCGCCGAATTTGTAGATGGCACGGCGCAGAATGTAGAGGATGCTGCCCTTGGGGAAGTCGCGCAGCTTGACGCTGACGTACTTGGGGTCAGCGGGCTTCTGCTTGCGGGAGAAGAGTCCGCGTCGAGCTCCGGCGGGTACCTGGGTTGAGGAGGTGTCCGTGGAAGAGCCGGTGTGTGCAGCCAATGGGGCTCCTTGAATGAGTGGGGTGTACACAGTGGTGCGCCTATGAGCTTCAGCGTGTGGGCGCACAGAAGGGGCGAGGAGAACAATGAGCTGTCCTTCCCGCCCCTGCGGTGACATTATAGGGTTTTCTAACCCTCCCGCATTTTTCTGCGAGTGCAGATAGCTGACCTGTCGGTCAGTTAGAGAGGGTAACCGCCCCGAAAAGCCTCAAAAAAGGCTTGTCAGCTAGGGTATAAAGCTACCTGCTGAGCCTAACTGAAAACTAGTTGTGAATACCCAGAACCTTAGCGGTGTGAGCCATCAGCTCATCAGCCAGGTCGTGGTTATCGTTGAGCTTCACGCCGTAACCGGGGATGAGCTCCTTCAGGCGAGGCTCCCAACCGGCAATCTTGGAGGGGAAGCACTTAGCCAGCAGGTTCAGCATAATCGGAGCCGCGGTGGAAGCACCGGGGGATGCACCCAGCAGAGCCGCGATGGAGCCGTCCGCTGCGGAGACAACCTCGGTACCGAACTGCAGGATACCGCCCTTCTTTGCGTCCTTCTTCATAATCTGGACGCGCTGGCCAGCCTCGATGAGCTCCCACTCGCCGCCAACAGCCTCGGGGTAGTACTGGTACAGCGACTCCAGGCGTGCGTTCTTGTCCTTGACCAGCTCGGAGAGCAGGTACTTGACCAGGGAGAGGTTGTCGATGCCTGCGCGGGTCATCGGGTAGATGTTGTGCGGGCGCAGGGACAGCGGCAGGTCCAGCAGGGAGCCCTGCTTCAGGAAGTTGGTCTTGAAGCCAGCGTAGGGGCCGAACATGAGGGCGCGCTTGCCGTCCACGTAGCGGGTGTCCAGGTGCGGCACGGACATGGGAGGTGCGCCCACCGAAGCCTGACCGTACACCTTAGCGTTGTGCTGGTTTGCGGTTGCCTCGTGGGTGTTGCGCAGGAACAGGCCGGAAACGGGGAAGCCGCCGTAGCCCTTACCCTCTTCAATGCCGGACTTCTGCAGCAGGTGCAGAGCGCCACCGCCGGCACCCAGGAAGACGAACTTCGCGTTGATGGTCAGCGGCTCTTCCTTGTTGATGCGGTTGATAGCGTCAATGGTCCAGGAGCCGTTGGACTCGCGGTTCAGGTTGGTGACCTGGTAGCCGTAGCGAACCTCAACGCCCTTGGTCTGCAGGTGGTCAATCATCTGCTGGGTGAGGGCGCCGAAGTCAACGTCGGTACCTTCGGGGGACCAGGTCGCAGCAATGGGGTCGTTACCCTTGCGACCGTTGACGGTCAGCGGAGCCCACTCAGCGATCTTGCCGCGGTCGGTGGAGAACTGCATGCGCTCGAAGAGCTTCTCCTTGCGGAAGGAATCGTAGCGTGCAGCCAGGTACTTGGAGTGATCCTCACCGAAGACCAGGGACATGTGGGGAACCGGGTTGATGAAGTCTGCATTGCCCAGAATCTTCTCTTCAACCAGGGAAGCCCAGAACTGGCGGGAAATCTGGAACTGCTCGTTAATGTTCAGCGCCTTAGCTGCCGAGACGGTGCCGTCGGGGCCAGCGGGTGCGTAGTTGAGTTCGCACAGCGCCGAGTGGCCGGTACCTGCGTTGTTCCAGGGATTGGAGGATTCCTGAGCGGCCTTGTCGAGGCGTTCGAGCAGGATAATATTCCAGGTCGGTTCGAGTTCCTTGAGGAACACGCCGAGGGTGGCGCTCATGATGCCGCCGCCGACCAGGACGACGTCGGTTCGTTCAGTACGTGCTACCACTGAATTCTCCCTTAGGGGTGCGGGTGCCCGGCCTGGGCACAGTGAATGTGGGGTACATCATCTAGCCTACCCCTTTTAGTGGGGTTGGCATAGTCAGAATCCACAAAACGAGAGAGAGTGTTGCAGTTCATATCAATAAATCTCTTAGGGTCGAAAAGACCCGTAATCGCATGCATTTGCTACACCCGCCGGCAACAACCCGAAAGCAGCTCCAGAAATACCCGCCCACCCGCTCACCGAAAGCCCCACGAAAGCCCCAAACACGGCGAAAGGGGCGCACCCCAATCGGGATGCACCCCTTTCCGCAAAAGCTAAAAACGCAGGCTACGACTTGCGCAGCTTACCGAACAGCTCAATCGCATTCTGCTCCGTCTGATAGCCCTGAACCTCACGGCTCACCGCCACCTTCGACGTCACATTCAGCAACGGAACCGCCGGCATGAACTGACCCAGCTGAGACACAACCTTCGCATACAACTCGCGCTGCGAATCCACCGAATCGGCAGAATCCGCGGTACGAATCGCCTCCAAAATCTCCGTAAAACGAGGCGACGGCGCAACCGCCACAGCAGTAGGCTGCGGCGAAGGCGACGCCGACGGGCTCGGCGAAGCAGAAGCCGAAGCCTCCTCCTCAGGCGTCAACGGGTCCGGCGAATAACTCGGCTGCGGGCTCGGAGTCGCAGAAATCCGCACATTCGAATTCGCACCACCCGACGACGGCACATCAGAACTCTTCTTCGTCAAACCAGTCGTCATATCCGACGGCGCATTCGCAATCAACGAACGCACCTGATGCTCAGCAATCAGCGGCGCCAACACCGGGCCAAAGAATGCGTACGGGTCACGGTACATGCCGTAGAAACCGGCCAGCGTAATACCGCGTTCAGAAGAAACCTCGCGGCTCTTCGGCAGATACTCAGCCCACGGCAGAGGCACCGGCTTAATATTCAAACCCACCTCAATCAGCGAAGCCACCATCTCCGAATACACCTTCTGAGGAGTATCCATCCACGGCAGAGAAACGTCAGCAGGGTAGTAGCACTCAATCACCTGATTGTCGTACCCCGCCGCCGCCAACAGCGAGCGCGCCGTATCCTGATTGCGGTCCGTGTAATCCTTCGCGTCATCAGCCTTAATACGGAACGACGGCGAAATCAGCGTCTGCGCATCCGAGGTGCCCTGCGGGTAATACTGACGCAGCGCGCCACGGTCCACCGCATGCGAAATAGCGCGGCGCACCGAAATATTCTTCAACACCGGATGCGCCGTATTCAGGCTCAAATACACCAGCGAGAACGGGTCACGGCCCGGCGTCTGATAACCATCACGCGCCAACTGACCCAGATCAGAAGAATTCACCTGATCACACGCATCAATATGACCCTCCATCAGCGCAAAATAACGCTTATCCGACGAAGTGAGGGTCGAAATCTGAATCTCATCCAGCTCAGGTGCCTGACCGTCAAAATGAGTATTCTTCAGCAGACGCACCGTGCCGTCCTTGAAAGAATCCACAAGGAACGCACCCGTACCCACCGGGTTGCCCGTCAGCTTCTGATCAGCACCAAAAAGCGAAGGATCAATAATGCCGAACGCCTGCTGCGTCAAGATACGCGGGAACGCCAACGAAGGACGCGACAGCGTCACCACCACAGAGTTATCCTTCGCCACCACCGACGAAACCAGCGGCAAGAACGACTGCACCGCAGACGACTGAGCATCCGCCTTCTTGCTGGTCTTCTTATCATCCGGCTGAGTAGCAGCATGAGCGCTCGCAGAGGCGCTCGGGGTAGCGGCATCAGAAGAAGCAGAAGCCGACGGGGAAGTGCTCGGGGAGGCGGTCTCAGAAGCACTCGCAGAAGCAGACGGGGAAGCACTTGCTGACGGAGTCGTCGCACCCGACGGAGACGCCTGAACAGGCGCAGGCTCCACCGCCGAAGGATCAATAGAACCCGGCTTCGGCACACCAAAACCCCACGCAAACAAAGGCTGAGCAGGCACCGCATGAGCAGCAGTACCCTCACCCGTAGCCAACGCCTGCCACCTCTGGAAATTCTGCACCACAGCATCCGCAGTCAACGCAGAACCGTTACTAAAATGCGCCTCACGCAACACAAACGTATGCACCAAGCGGTCATCAGAAACCGTCCACTCACTACACAACGAATCCTGAACCTCAGGATCACCCGTGTAATGATTCGCCACCAACAACGTCTGCAAAACCTGCGCCGTCACCTGATACGTACTCGCCACAGGAAACAACGCCGGGTCCAAACCCAACGGCGCCGCACCCTGCGCAAAACGAAACACACGACGCGCATCAGCAGACGACGCGCTCGCCGAAGAACCAGCCGACGAACCAGCAGAAGATTGACCAGAACACGCAGAAAGCGCCAAACCAGCACTAAAAAGCGCGCCAAAACGCAAAACGGCACGTCGACTCAAGCCACTCGAGCCGGCAGTGGCTCGCAGCAGCGCATCAGAATTGCCAACAGCTGATGATGCATAAGGCTGATGCTGCACGGGAGGGTCCTCTCTTCCGTCGCGGATGCTTATCTCTCAGGATAACGGTTCAACACCCAACCGGGCGAGACACACCCACCCCGGCAAGGCGCATACAAGAGAACCCGCCGCCACGAAAACCGTGACGGCGGGCCCAATGTGAATGTGTGTGCGCGAGGGGGGACTTGAACCCCCACGCCATAAGGCACAGGAACCTAAATCCTGCGTGTCTGCCAATTTCACCACTCGCGCGTAGTGTCACCCCACATCCGAAGATGCATGCGTCTGAGGCAACAAAAAATTAGTGTACACCAGGAACCAAGGTTCTCCAAGCCTTAAAAGAAGCCCCCATGGGGCAAAAAGCCCGCAAACACGCCGAGCAGCAGCCCCTCAAGAAGCAGCAGAACAGCGATACGCAAACCCCAGAAAACGTGACCCTACTTCGGGTCAATACCCAAATCACGACGCAACTTCGCCACATGACCCGTCGCACGCACATTGTACTGAGCCACAGAAATAACACCCTGCTCATCAATCACAAACGTCGAACGAATCAGGCCCTCATACACCTTGCCGTAATTCTTCTTCTCACCCCACGCACCATACGCCTCAGCCACAGCATGATCAGCATCAGACAGCAGCGGGAACGTCAACGACTCCTTCTCCACAAAACGAGCAATAGCCGCCGGCGAATCCGGAGAAACACCCAACACCACGTAACCCAACGACTTCAACGACGCCAAATTATCGCGGAAATCGCACGCCTCCTTAGTGCAACCCGGAGTCGAAGCCTTCGGGTAAAAATACAAAATCACCTTGCTACCCGCATAATCACTCAGACTGTGCTCCTTACCCGACGCATCAGCAAGGGTAAAAGCAGGTGCCGGGGTGCCCGGCTCAAGACGAACGCTCATCAATAACTCCTCAAAACATCAATAGAAATCAGCAGGGGAGCGGCGGATGCGCTCCACACAGTACCAAGGGCGGACGCGCCCCATGCAATACACACAGTCTAGTGTCCCACACACCCCACCCAAACAATGTGTCCAGGCTCACCTCAAATCAACTTGCGTACACCACAAAAACTCGCGTATAGTATTTTTCTGTTGCAAGGGAAACCTTGAAAAACAAATAAGCGCCTCTAGCTCAATTGGCAGAGCAATTGACTCTTAATCAATGGGTTCTGGGTTCGAGTCCCAGGGGGCGCACTTCAAAGAAAATCCCGCTGATTCTTCGGAATCGGCGGGATTTTTGCGTTCCCCTTGAAATACAGTTTTGAGGGCTGGGGTGTAGATATTTCCCCTTGCTCTGGTGTTCGATGCTTGGAAGACGGTATTCGCCCTCGTTCCTACAGGGGACCCGTCCTCGCTTCGCTTCGGACACCCTGATGTCACTACGGGCGATACCGTCTTTCTCGCTTGGTTACCTGATGGTGCGACGGGGAATATCTATACCTCTGCGCATCTGTGCTTCAGGGGTTCGCGGAATCCCGCCGGTTCGTTGGGGTGCGCGGTGGTTTCGTGTGCGCCCCGTGCCTAGCGAACTGGGGCGGGGGAGGCTGTCGCGGTTTAGTGTGTTGCGTGGTGGCTTGGCGTTTTGCGTGCAAGCACACGAAAGCCCGCCGCAACCCTAAGGGGTTACAGCGGGCAATCATTTCAAAAAGTCTCTGTTACAGGACCGGCCAAATCCGCGTCACAAACTCGCGGAAATCCTCCACATCCTTACCCTGCTCCAAAAGTCCAGTGCCAAAGCGAGTCGCAACCTCAGCATTATCCTCAAACGACAGATAAAACGAGCTACCATTCACCGACTCGATTGTCACCGCATCATCACCCACACGATACGCATGCAGAGCATTCGTATTATCAATCGTCGTCGCCGTACCCGCAGGCGTCAATGCCGGCAAATTCACCGGAGCAATAATCACCTCATCAGGCGCATCCTGATACCCAACAATAAAATGCCCCTGATCAGGAGACTGATGCAACGCCAAATCAGGATTACGGTAAACCGCACGGCCCGTCGCATACACCAAATTGTATGCACCGTAATTAATAATCTGCTCGTCAAAAACCGGGTGCAGAACCCGAATGAGTTCCTCACCCGTCAAAAACACGTCACTCTCAACAGAGTTACGGGGGTCAACAACCTCTGCGTACTTACTTGCTTCGGTCAGCTCATCAGCGACCGGGATGATCGGTTCGGTCATAGTTTCAGTCTACCGGGGCAACCAACGAAGGTCACGAGTATTCGCGCATATTACGCGCCATGACGTCCAAAAATGCGAGTTTTTCTCACCTGTTCAAATGAATACGTGGGAATGTGTAAACAAGTGCAATGTGTCCACATCATGAAAGAAGAAGGTTGACTAGGGGGTTTCCATGTAAAAACCACCACGACACCCCATAGAGATTTGACTCACCCCCGCCCCGGGCTTCACCATAGAAGGGTGAAGACAGCAATGTTCCAGCGAATTCTACGCCTTGTCGACGTCGCCTAGGGCGCGTGGCAGGGTCTATTCACTGCGACTGAGCGCCCCTACCGCTACCACCAACAGCGAGGGGCATTTTTTATAGCTTGGTACCCCCGGGCATAGGATGCGTGCGGATCACACAAACCCCCACGCAGAACATTGAGTACAACGAAGAACCATTAAGACACGAGGCATTTCCATGACTATGGGATTTTCCACTTCTGATGACGCGGCAAACGCTCCCGCAGAACGCATGACCGGTTCTCAGGCGATCGTCCGCACCCTCGAAGACCTGGGTGTGACTGACGTATTCGGCCTGCCTGGTGGAGCTATTCTGCCGACCTATGACCCCCTGTACGACTCCAAGAAGGTCCGCCACATCCTGGTCCGCCACGAGCAGGGCGCAGGCCACGCCGCTCAGGGCTACGCAGTGTCCAGCGGTAAGACCGGCGTGTGCATTGCAACCTCCGGCCCCGGCGCAACCAACCTGCTGACCGCAATCGCAGACGCAAACATGGACTCCATCCCCCTGGTTGCAATCACCGGCCAGGTGTCCACCAAGCTGCTGGGCTCTGACGCATTCCAGGAAGCTGACATCGTCGGCATGGCAATGCCCATCTCCAAGCACTCCTTCATGATCACCGACCCGCAGGACATCCCCCGCGCGCTCGCAGCAGCATTCCACATTGCATCCACCGGCCGCCCCGGCCCCGTGCTCGTGGACGTCACCAAGGACGCACAGGTCGGCATGATGGAATACCGCGGCATCCCCGAAGACCTGGAGCTGCGCGGCTACACCCCCGTCACCCGCGGCCACTCCAAGCAGATTCACGAAGCCGCAAAGTTCATCACCGAATCCAAGCACCCCGTCTTCTACGTCGGCGGTGGTCTGGTCCGCGCAGGTGCTTCCGAAGAGTTCCACAAGCTGGCTAAGCTCATCGGCGCACCCGTCGTCACCACCCTGAACGCTATCGGCGCGTTCCCCGACTCTGACCCCCAGAACCTCGGCATGCCCGGCATGCACGGCACCGTCCCCGCCGTCGCCGCAATGCAGAAGTCTGACCTGCTGATTACCCTCGGCGCACGCTTTGACGACCGCGTCACCGGTAAGCTCGACTCCTTCGCACCCGAGGCTAAGGTCATCCACATTGACGTTGACCCGGCAGAAATCTCGAAGATCCGCTTCGCAGACGTGCCGATCGTCGGCGACCTCAAGTACGTGCTGCCCGAGCTGACCGACCTGCTCTCCACCGAGTTCGCAGACCAGCTGCCGAACCTCACCGAATGGTGGAACGAGCTGAACGTCATCCGCAAGGATTACCCGCTCGGCTACGAGAAGCCCAACGATGGCCTCGGCTCGCCCGAATACGTCCTCGAGCGCATCAGCGCCCTCACCGGCCCCGACGCATACTATGTCACCGGCGTTGGCCAGCACCAGATGTGGGGTGCACACTACATCCAGCAGGAGAGCCCCCGCCACTTCATCAGCTCCGCAGGCCTCGGCACCATGGGCTACGGCGTACCCGCCGGCATGGGTGCAAAGGTTGCACACCCCGACTCCACCGTGTGGATCATCGACGGTGACGGCTGCTTCCAGATGACCAACCAGGAACTGGTCACCTGCGCACAGAACAACATCCCCGTCAAGGTTGCCATCATCAACAACTCCTCCCTCGGCATGGTGCGCCAGTGGCAGACTCTGTTCTACAACGAGCGCTACTCCAACACCGACCTGAAGGACGGCCACGGCACCGTACGCATCCCCGACTTCGTCAAGCTCGGCGAAGCATACGGCTGCGCAACCTTCCGCTGCGAACGCGACGAAGACGTGGACGCAACCATCAAGGCTGCCCTCGAAATCAACGACCGCCCCGTCGTCATTGACTTCACCGTCAGCCCCCACGCCCTGGTCTGGCCCATGGTCCCGGCAGGCGTATCTAATGACAAGATTTGGATTGCGAAGAACACTTCGCCCGAGTTCGATCGTGAGGGAGAGAACTAATGTCTCAGCACACTCTGTCCGTTCTGGTAGAAGATAAGCCGGGCGTTCTCACCCGAGTTTCCGGTCTGTTCTCCCGCCGCCTGTTCAACATCCTCTCCCTGGCTGTGGGCCCCACCGAAAACCCCGGTGTCTCCCGCATCACCGTCGTAACCGAAGGTGACGCCCACACCATCGAGCAGATTACCAAGCAGCTGAACAAGCTCGTTCACGTGCTGAAGGTCGTCGAGCTTCCCACCGACTCCTCCACCCAGCGCGACCACATCCTGATCAAGGTCAAGGCAGACCCCGTAGTCCGCCTGCAGATCGTTCAGGCAGCCGACCTGTTCCGCGCATCCGTGATTGACGTTTCCCCCGAGTCCCTTGTCATCGAGGCAACCGGCTCCCAGGAGAAGCTCAACGCACTGCTGGACGTTCTCGAACCCTACGGCGTTCGCGAAATTGTTCGCGCCGGCACTATCGCTCTCACTCGTGGCCCCCGCGCTATGAGCGAGCGCATCTAGCACAAAATACCTGACGCTACATTCCCGTAGCAGTTCTCCCGCCCGCACAACCGAAACACACGTATTCGCAGTGCGGGCGGGGAAGCATCAGGTACTCTCTATTTCTTTCTCTACTAGGTGATTTCTCTACCTGGGGACCCTAATGCCAAAGAAATAGATGCAGTACCCCATAAACTCTGCAGGTTGTAAAATCTTGAGCCACAATCTGAGAAGTGCTCTCGTAAACCTGCACCCCAAAAGCTATCAAGTAGAATAGTCAATGTTGAGCCCAGCCTGGGCCGCATACCAAACTTACTGAGGAGAAGAAATGGCAGCAACCATTTTCTACAACGACGACGCAGACCTCTCCCTGATCCAGGGTCGCACCGTAGCAGTTATCGGCTACGGCTCCCAGGGCCACGCACACGCACTGAACCTGCGTGACTCCGGCGTGAAGGTCATCGTCGGTCTGTCCGAGGGCTCCAAGTCCCGTGCCAAGGCTGAGGCAGAAGGCCTGCGCGTCGCAACCGTTGCAGAAGCAGCAGCAGAAGCAGACGTCATCATGATCCTGACCCCGGACCAGGTCCAGGCAAAGGTCTACGCAGAGAGCATCGAACCCCACCTGAAGCCCGGCAACGCACTGTTCTTCGCACACGGCTTCAACATCCGCTTCGGCTACATCACCGCACCCGAGGGTGTCGACGTGGCAATGGTCGCCCCCAAGGGCCCCGGCCACACCGTCCGCCGCGAATTCGAAGCAGGCCGCGGCGTTCCCGCCCTGGTCGCAGTTGAGAAGGACGCATCCGGCGAAGCACTCGCACTGGCACTGTCCTACGCAAAGGGCCTCGGCGCAACCCGCGCAGGCGTCATCAAGACCACCTTCACCGAAGAGACCGAGTCCGACCTGTTCGGTGAGCAGGCAGTCCTCTGCGGCTCCACCTCCCAGCTCGTCCAGTACGGCTTCGAGGTTCTGACCGAAGCAGGCTACCAGCCCGAAATCGCATACTTCGAGGTCCTGCACGAGCTCAAGCTCATCGTCGACCTGATGATCGAAGGCGGCATCGCTAAGCAGCGTTGGTCCATCTCCGACACCGCAGAGTACGGCGACTACGTCTCTGGCCCCCGCGTGATCTCCCCCGAGGTCAAGGAAAACATGAAGGCTGTTCTGGCAGACATCCAGAACGGCAACTTCGCAAAGCGCTTCATGGAAGACCAGGCTGCAGGCGCACCCGAGTTCAAGGAACTGCGCGCAAAGGGCGAGGCACACCCCATCGAGGCAACCGGCCGCAAGCTGCGCGAGCTGTTCTCCTGGAACTCCGTTGACGACGACTACACCGAAGGTTCCGTCGCTCGCTAAACGGTAGCTCAGCAATAGCTTTCTAAGAATCCGGCGTTCCACCCACACCCCGCTACAGGGGGAGAGGTGGGGCGCCGGATTCTTGCTGTTTCAAGCTGAACAGCAGCACTTAACAGGTATGTGATGCAGTTCATGCTCACTTGAGTTGCGGGTGTCTATAAAATGCCGTATAGTATTTACTTGTTGCAGGGGAAACCCTGAAAAACAAATAAGCGCCTCTAGCTCAATTGGCAGAGCAATTGACTCTTAATCAATGGGTTCTGGGTTCGAGTCCCAGGGGGCGCACTTTACAGAAAATCCCGCTGATTCTTCGGAATCAGCGGGATTTTTGCGTTCCCCTTGAAATGCAGGCTTCATGGGTTGAGGAATCGGTGTTCGTCCTCGCTCCTGCAGGGGTTGGGTGGGTGGGTACCTCGCGTCTCCCAAGACTACGGGGTGCGCTACATGTTTCCTCCGCGCCTACGCAGGGGCACC
>NZ_KV813803.1:187870-205563 GCF_001813725.1 Rothia sp. HMSC072B04
TGTGACACCCTGAGGGCGCTTCCGGAAAACGTAGCTGCACCGGTTAGGCGGGTGCGTGGAGGTTTCGGTGGCCTCCGTAGCGACATCAGGGTGCCCGAAGCGAAGCGAGGGCGGGTGCCCCTGTAGGAGCGAGGAGGGTGCCGAACCTCGAGCAAATCCCGCCGGGGTTGCGGTAGATGTGCGGTGGTTCAGTATGTGCGCCCCGTGCCTAGCGAACTGGGGCGGGGAAGGGCTGTCGCGTTTTGGTGTGTTGCATGGCGGCTGAGCGTTATACCGCGTTCCAGAGTGTAACCCCGGTGAGAGCCTAGCCTAAGACTGCGGTAAACTGAAAGTTATGACTGCAACTCCGTTCTACATCACCACCGCCATCTCCTACCCCAATGGCAACCCGCACATCGGCCACGCCTACGAAACCATCGCAGCCGACGTGCTAGCCCGCTTCAAGCGCCTCGACGGCTTCGACGTGCGCTTCATGACCGGCACCGACGAGCACGGCCAGAAGATGCAGACCACCGCCGAGAAGCTCGGTAAGACCGCTAAGGAACTCGCCGACGAGAACTCCGCACGCTTCAAAGCAATGAACGACGCGCTGAACATCAGCTACGACCGCTTCATCCGCACCACCGACCCCGACCACTACGTCGCATCCCAGGCCATCTGGAAGCGCATGGAAGAAAACGGCGACATCTACCTCGACAAGTACGCCGGCTGGTACTCCGTCCGCGACGAAGCCTACTACGCAGAAGACGAAACCGAAGTCCGCGACGGCCAGCGCTACGCCATCACCACCGGCACCGAAGTCGAATGGACCGAAGAAGAATCCTACTTCTTCCGCCTCTCCAAGTACGGCGACAAGCTCCTCGAACTCTACGCCAACGAAGGCTACGTCTACCCCGAATCCCGCCGCAACGAACTGATCTCCTTCGTCAAGGGCGGCCTCAACGACCTGTCCATCTCCCGCACCACCTTCGACTGGGGTGTGCCCGTACCCGGCAACGACAAGCACGTCATGTACGTGTGGGTCGACGCCCTCACCAACTACCTCACCGGCCTCGGCTACCCCGACACCGACAACGAGCTGTTCACCAAGTACTGGCCCGCCGACCTGCACCTCATCGGTAAGGACATCACCCGATTCCACTCCATCTACTGGCCCGCATTCCTGTGGTCCGCCGGAATCGAACTGCCCAAGCGCGTCTTCGGCCACGGCTTCCTGCTCGTCAACGGCGAAAAGATGTCCAAGTCCGTCGGTAACGTCGTCGACCCCGCAAACCTCGTCGACGCATTCGGCCTGGACGCGGTCCGCTTCTTCCTCATGCGTGAAGTGTCCTTCGGCCAGGACGGCTCCTACTCCGAAGAGTCCATCATCAACCGCATCAACTCCGACCTGGCAAACAACCTCGGTAACCTCGCCCAGCGTTCCCTGTCCATGGTCGCCAAGAACTGCGGCGGTGCCGTCCCCACCCACGGCGAGTTCACCGAAGCCGACCGCCAGATCCTCGACCAGGCGGCAGCCCTCTACGAGCCCGTCCGTGCAGACTTCGACGAGCAGGCATTCCACCGCGCACTCGAGCGCATCTGGACCGTCCTCGCAGACACCAACGCCTACTTCGCAGAACAGGAACCCTGGACCCTGCGCAAGAACGGCGAACTCGACCGCATGAACACCGTGCTGTACGTAACCCTCGAGGTTGTACGCCAGGTTGCCCTGCTGTTGCAGCCCGTCATGCCCGACTCGACCGCCAAGCTGCTGACCCTGCTCGGCGTACCCGAAGGCGACGCACGCCAGTTCGCAGCCCTCGGCACCGCACTCGTGCCCGGCACCGAGCTGCCCGCACCCGCACCGGTGTTCCCCCGCTACGAAGCGCCCAAGGCATAACAGCTGCCTGAGCATCAGCGGACAGCGCCGTAACTGATAGCGCTGTAACGGATAGTCTATGAAAGCCCCCGGCTTCCTGACCCCCCCCAGATGGGGGAGGAGCCGGGGGCTTTTCGCATATATATAGGTTAGATGCAGGTAGAGAAGCAGGGTAAGGATGCAGGGTAATCCGCCACTCATCCTTAAGGATGAGGCCCGCGCCCGCCCAGCCCGCCTCAGGCTCATTTCAGCCCGTGGAATGAGTGGGGAACCTTCGCATCCGCAGGTCAAGACCCGGTGAACACCTGCCAAAATCAACCTGGAGGATGAGAAAAACCCTGTAGTCAGCGCCACGCTGCGTGAAATAATTGAACTATGACTACGACAACTCCTCACGCACAGACGGCACAGCCCGCCGTCTCCGCACGAAACCTTTCCAAAACCTACGGCATGGGTGAAGCAACCGTCCACGCCCTCAACAACGTCTCCGTCGACTTTGAGCAGGGCAAGTTCACCGCCATTATGGGGCCCTCCGGCTCGGGTAAGTCCACGCTGATGCAGACCATCGCAACCCTGGACACCCCCGACCCGAACCCGGCAACCTCCATCCGTATTGGCGGTACCGAGCTCTTCGGTCTGAAGGACAACGCCCTCACCGAATTCCGCCGCGAACACATCGGCTTCATCTTCCAGGCGTTCAACCTGGTGCCTACCCTCACCGCGGGCCAGAACATTGACCTGCCCCTGGGCCTCGCCGGTAAGAAGCCGGACCCGCAGTGGCGCGACTACCTGGTCAAGACCCTCGGCCTGGAAACCCGCCTCGACCACCGCCCCGAACAGCTCTCCGGCGGTCAGCAGCAGCGCGTCGCCATCGTGCGCGCCCTGCTCGCACGCCCCGAAGTGGTCTTCGCCGACGAACCGACCGGTAACCTCGACTCCAACTCCGGCGCCGAGGTGCTGCGCCTGCTGCGTGCCGCCGCAACCGACCACGCACAGACCATCCTCATGGTCACCCACGACGCAAACGCTGCCTCCTACGCAGACCGCGTGGTCTTCATCAAGGACGGCATGGTCGCCGGCGAAATGATCGAACCCACCTACGACGCCGTCCTCGGCGCAATGGCACAGCTGGAAGGTCGATAAGCCGTGGCAACCACACTGAACACGGTGGCGCACTCCAATCTGCGCGCCTCCAAAGGAAAATACATCCTCACGGGCATAGGTATCGCGATCTCATCCTTCTTCATCGCTGCCATTATGATGCTCACCAACTCGCTGCAGGCGACCGTCAACTCCTCCGTAGGTGACGTGCTCTCCCGCGCCGAGGCGGTCGTCGCCTCCGCCGCTACAACCAGCGACGGTAAAGACAGCACCTCTATCTACCTGACCCGTGACCAGATTAAGAAGGTGGAGCAGAGCGACCTGCTCTCCGGCTACTGGGTACAGTACGCCGTCACGGGTTCGATCGGTACCGGCGACCAGAAAACCCCCGTGCAGTACAACCAGCTGCCCGCCGACTCGAGCCTCTTCCCGTACAAGGTGCAGGGTAAAATCCCCAGTAGCGACCACGAAATAATGGTCTCTACCTACTTCGCGAAGAAGCACAACCTCTCGCTGAACGGCAAGGTCACCAGCACTGACGTTGTAGAATCCGTCAGCGCCCCCGGTACTGACAAGACCGCCGAATACACCGTCGTCGGTCTGTTCGACCCCGGTTTTGAAGGCTCCACCACCAATCAGGCTGTCTTCATTGGTGGTACCAGCCTCGGCGAAGCCGCGCTGAAGGCATCCGAGGCAGAAAACAAGAGTTCCGCGGCAGGTTACCGAAGCATGGCTGGCGCGAACCTCATCTACCTCAAGTTCAAGGACGGTGTAACCGACGCAAAGCTCAAGAGCCTGCAGGACTCCCTGAGCAGCGGTGACACCAAGAACGACCCGCGCGTGATGACCGGTCAGAAGCTGCTGGAAGACTACCAGAAGACCATCTCCACGGTCTTCACCTCCATTAGCGTGGTCCTGGGCGCCTTCGCAGCACTGGCTCTGCTGGTCTCCTCGTTCGTCATCTCCAACACCTTCGCGGTGCTGGTCGGCCAGCGCATCCGTGAACTGGCTCTGCTGCGTACCCTCGGTGCCCGTGGCGGCTCCCTCGTACGGATGCTACTCATCGAATCCATTACCGTGGGCATGGTGTTCTCCCTCATCGGTGCGCTGCTGACCTACCCGGTTGGCGCGCTGGTTGGTGCAAACCTCACCACCATTATGATTTCGTACTCAATCACCCCGGTGATTATCAGTACCCTGATCTGCACCATCGTCACGGTTCTGGCGTCGCTCTCCCCGGCACGAAGCGCCCTGCGCATCTCGCCCATTAGCGCGATGAGCGAGCACACCAACCTTGAGGTGCGCAAGCCCGGCAAGGTCGGCCCGATCCTGGGTCTGGTCTTCGGTGCCGCAGGTATCGGCCTGGCTATGCTGGCTCAGAACCAGGGTTCCGGTGAGGGTGCCGGCAATAAGGCCATCCTCCTCATGATGGGGGCCGCGCTGCTGCTCGGTATTGCGGTCTTCCTCCTCACCCCGCTGGTACTGCCCCCGCTGGTACGTGCCCTCGGTAAGGTCACCCGCACCCAGACCGGCAAGCTTGCGCTCGCCAACGCGCTGCGTTCGCCCAAGCGCACCGTCTCCACCGGTCGTGCCGTGCTGGTGGGTACCCTGGTCGTGTCGACTGTGCTGACCGGTTACTCGGTGTTGAGCGCCTCGCTGACCAAGGCTCTGGATCAGCAGTACCCGATTTCTGCGCAGGCGAAGTACAGCTCGTACGACCAGTCTGAGGCTGCCTCCACCGTGACCAAGGCGGAGGAAATCGCCTCCAAGGTCAAGGGTATTAAGAATGTTCAGGCATCCGCCGTCGGTTACGCAGCCGGTGTGGTTGACTACACCGTCGAGTACGAGGGACAGACCGCCAACCAGAATTCTGATCTGGTGGCGTTGAGCTCCTCCGATTTGAAGGCAATCTTGCCGGGTGAAAACTCGAACCTTGCCGATGACACCGTGCTCGTGCCGCAGGGCCTCTGGAAGTCCGCTGGATTGAATGAGTCCAGTCGTCTGAAGGCACACGGCCCGCTCGGCGAAGTGGAACTCAAACCCGTCAAGTCCGCAACCAAGCAGAACCTGCTGATTGTCAACCCTGCCACCGCCGCCAAGCTGCAGGACGCCAAGAACCCGCAGAAGGTTGCCAACCCTGCCGCTGAGGAAGCTCAGAAGCGCCTGGAAGAAGCAATCGCCAGCGGTGACAAGGAAGCTCAGACGAAGGCAGCTCACCTGACTGTCACCAGCCAGGCAACCGGTAACGACACCGTCGTTCTGGTGCGCGCCGCATCCCCGCTAACCAGTAGCGAGAACGCGACCCTGCAGGCTGACCTGAACCGAGCCAGCCCGGACAGCTCCTTCACCGGTGGTCTGCAGGAACGTCAGACCTACGACCAGCTGCTGACCGTCATGCTGACCTTCACTCTGGTGATGCTCATGCTCGCAGTGGTCATCTCCATCATTGGTGTGGCGAACACGATGACCCTGTCGGTCAACGAACGCCGCCGCGAGAACGCGATGCTCCGCTCGCTGGGTCTGTCCCGCAAGCAGCTGCGCCGCATGATCTCCATTGAGGCGATTCTGATTACGCTCGCCGCTGTGGTGCTCGGTATGGTTTCCGGTGCGGTGATTGGTAGCCTCTCGGCGCAGATTATTATGTCTTCCATGAGTGCTTCCGCCCCGCTGGTGCTTGACCTGCCGTACGTCTGGTACGTGGTCATCCTCGTTGTGGGTGTGCTCGCCGCGATGCTGGCTTCGGCTTTGCCGGCGGCTCGTTCGGCTCGCATGTCCCCGGTTGAGGGTATGCGCGGCTAACCCGCTGTACCTGGCATAGTCACAGTACCCGGCAAACCCGGATACTCGGCGTGAGAAAGCCCCGGAAGGGTGCCCCGATAAGGGAGGCGCCCTCCGGGGCTTCACTGTGTCCTCTAGTCTGCCGTGCTTGTGCTCTCAGATTCTTGGAGCTGACCTGTAGCATGGCTTTGCGCGTATGATGGGTGTATGAGCACTAGCCACCCCAATCTGCGTCGCGGGTACACGCTACCCCATGAAGCGGAGGTTCTTCAGATCCTCCGTGACGCTGGTGTGCGCCGTGCCCGACTCTTCGGCAGTGCCGCCCGCGGTGAGCTGACCGAAACCAGCGACCTGGATTTTTTGGTGCAGATGCCGGGGGCAGCCCCTTTTGACGAGTTCATGCAGATGGTGGATGCTCAGCACCGCATTGAACAGTTGACCGGTCGTAGCGTTGATATGGTCACTCGGTTGCGCCCCCGCATCTATGCGGAGGCAGAACCGGACATGGTGGAGTTGCCGCTATGAAAAGCTCGCTTGACGACTTCTCTCTGATTCTTGAGTCAGCTCAGCGTATCTACGCTTTTACGCCCGAGCGATATGAAGCCCTGATAGACGATTCAAACGGGGTAGTCCAGGACGCGCTCTGCATGCGCTTTCAGGTCATTGGCGAAACCCTCAATAGAATTCGTTCAAAATACCCAGAAGATTATGAACGGTATGAACGGGCTGAGTGGCAGTACCTCATTGCTATTCGTAACATTATTTCTCATAGCTATGTGAGCGTTGATTTTGCTGTCTTATGGGACATCGCCCGGAATAAGTTGCCTGAGCTGATGAGCGACTTTGAACGAATCATCGACGAGATAGAAGAAACTACTTAACTAAAGAGCCCCGGAGGGTGCCTCGAAAAGGAGGCGCCCGCCGGGGCTTCACTGTGTCCTCTATTCTGCTGTGCCCTTATATAAGGGAGCGCTAGTGGGCGATACCCGCCTCATACGCCATAATGACCGCCTGCACACGATCACGCGCACCCAACTTCGCCAACACATGCGACACATGCGTCTTCACCGTCGCCTCCGAAAGCACCAGCTCCCGCGTAATCTCCGCATTCGACAAGCCACGCGCAATCAAACCCAGCACCTCAAACTCACGCGGCGACAACTGCTCAATCAACTCACGATGCGGATAATCCTGCACAGGCTCAAGGCTTGCATGCTCAGCCGGAATAAACGTCGCCTTAGGAAGCTCAGAACCAGCAGCCGATGGAATAGCAGGACCAGACTCAGCGGCAGGAGCGGTAGGAACAACAGGAGCGGGGGAGTCCAGCACCGGAATCATCTGCTCCAACAGGCGGCGAGTCGCAGACGGCGCAATCACAGCATCGCCGCGGTGCACCGTACGAATCGCCTCCAGCAGCTGCTCCGGCGGGGTGTCCTTCAACAAGAAACCGCTCGCACCCGCACGCACCGCCGAATACACGTACTCATCAGTATCGAAAGTCGTGAGCATAATAATGCGCACCCGCTCATCCTCGGAAACTTCACGCTCGCCGTCACGCTCCAGAATACGGCGCGCCGCCTCCAGGCCGTCGCAGTGCGGCATGCGCACATCCATGAGGATGACCTGCGGCGCCTGCCCCTCAGAGACCATGCGGTCAAAAACGTCAATCGCCGCCAGGCCGTCATCAGCTTCCATGACGACCTGCAGGTCCGGCTGGGAGTTGACGAGCATGCTCAAGCCGCCGCGCACTAGGCGCTGGTCGTCAACGAGCATCACGCGGATCGGCTGGGTAGTCTGTGGTGCAGAAGAGTACATAGTTTCAATCCTAGATCACGAGGTAGTAGAGGGCACGGGTATTAGAGGTCGCGGTAGGGCAGCGCCGCCTCAACGAGCCAGCCGCCGTCAGGTTGCAGACCGTAGGTGAGGGTGCCGTGGTAGAGGGCGATGCGTTCGCTCATGCCGCGCAGACCGTTGCCGCTACCGGGCACAGGGCGGGCAATGTGCTGAGCCGCGGCAGAGGAAACCGGGCCGTTATGAACCCACAAGTGCAGACCGTCCTCGCCCCAGTGAATGGTTACGGTGGTTGCCGCACCGGGGGAGTGCTTGAGCGCGTTGGTGAGCGCCTCCTGCACGGTGCGGTACGCCGCCAGCTCGGCACCCTGCGGCAGGGTGCGCGCCATGGTGCCGGTGATTCCGGTGAAGGTGACGGGTAGCCCGGCGCGTCGGCTCTGCTCCACGAGGGCGGGTACATCGCTGAGGGCGGGCACGGGCGCGTAGGCGGTTGCCTCGTCTGTGCGCAGTAGCCCGAGTAGGGAGCGCATCTGGGTGAGGGAGTCGCGTGCCGTGTCTGCGATGAGTTCTAGGGTCTGCTCGGCAATATCCGGTTCGCTCTGCTGCTGAGCCTGACCCGACTGCTCTGCCTGTTCAGTCTGCTGCTCTGCCTGCTGTGCCTGCTGTGCCTGTTGTGTTTGCTGGGCGCGTGCGGTGCGGGCGCTCGCGGCTGCGTAGCGTGCCCCGTCTGCCTGGGAAATAATGCTGGAGAGCGAGTGCGCCACAATATCGTGCATTTCACGGGCGATTCGGGTGCGTTCATCCTGCGCGGCGAGGCGGCGTTCCTGTTCCTGCTCGTATTCGAGGCGGCGGGCGCGTTCTTTGAACTCTTCGCTGCGCAGTTCGCGCATGCGGCGGGAGTCGCCGAGGAACCAGAAGACGGTGAAAATGGAGCCGCAGAGCACGCCGAGCATCAGGGAGATGAAGATGCGGGCGGGTATGTCGTCCCAGTGGTAGAGGAATGAGAGTGAGGCCTGCACGGTGACGGCGAGTGCGCCGACCCAGCCGAGAATGAGGCCGCGGAAGCGGGCGCGGCGGGTCCAGTGCCTGCCGATATGGTAGGCGGCGAGGCTGACGGGCGGGTAGCAGGTGATGGCGAGCGAGTCGGGGAAGGGCTCCACGAGGGTGAGGCAGAGCGCCGCGATGACCACGTAGATGCTGCCGTAGGGGAAGCGGTAGCGGAAGTAGAGCGCGGTGGTGCTGCAGAGCGCGGAGACGAGCGGAATCCAGCCGTAGCTGTTGACGAAAGCAACGGAGAGCATGCAGCAGAAGAACTGCATGTGTGCGACGACGAGGACGTTCATCCAGCCGCGTTTGTCTCTGAGGTAGGTTTGTACGCGGCTGGAGGCGCTGATTGCGTCGGCGGGCAGGTCGCTACTTTCTGAGATGCCGCGGGTATGCGTTACGGCGTAGCCTGATTCGGCTGTCTCAGTGCTGTTCTGTGGGTTCTTCTGGGGTTGGGTGCGCTTGAGGGGCATGCTTCCAGTGTATCGGGGTGCTTGCGAGGGGTTGGGACCCCCTTTTCTGCTCTCACATGCAGGAATATTCTGTGGTTTTGTGTGTGTGGGTGTGTGATTACGTGTGTGTGACACGCCAAAAACGCCTATTTTGAGTGACCTTGATTACTTTTTTCTAGATTATTTGTTCAACTAAAGCTTGAGAGTTTGGGGTTGTATGGGGTTCGAATTCGGGTTTAAGAGACCTGAAACTCCCTTAAGTAACCTATTTGGGTTGAAAAACCTTCAACTAATGCGGAGGGTTTAAGACAAACCTCCTGATCAGGGTCACATTTGGAACCATTGCGGTACAGGTTCTTGATGGGTATAGTTTTGGCTGTACCCGAAATCTGCGCCCGAGGTCTAAGAACCTCGCAGAACTAAACACCAAGAGTTCTGGAGCGCGACTCCCTGTGCAAGGGAGCGGATACAGCATTATGTCGTTATCACCAGAGGTTAGGCTCAAGCCGACTCACTCACTCGACTTGTTTCAAGTGATGTTTACTGCCGCGCACGACGGCGGGTGATAACTTTTATTCCTCAAAATGACATCACTCTCGAAGGACATACATGTCTACTAACATTTCTCGCCGCAAGGTTGTCGCTGGCGCAGCATGGGCTGCCCCGGTTGTTGCAGCATCTGCTGCGGTTCCCGCTTTTGCATCTTCCACTGAGTGCGAGTACGCATCTGCTCCCAAGTTCAGCATTTCCGGTCAGCCTTCCGGTGCTAAGGACACCGTGAAGTTCACCGTTCCCGCGAAGGTTGACAAGATTCGCTTCGAGGTTGCTGGTGGCGCAGGTGGCGGTTCCAACCAGGTTGCTGGTGGTTCCGGTGCTCTCGTGACCGGTGAAATGCCCGTCAAGGAAGGCCAGGTCATCGAGCTGGTCGCAGCTGCCGGTGGTGTAGCTTTCCTCGAGTCCGAGCCCGGTGTTGACAGCGCGGCTATCTGGCAGACCCGCCCCGCAACCGGTGGTAAGGGTTACGGTAACGGTGGTGACGTCAACGAACAGCCCGTTCCCGCAGACGCTAAGGCTCGCGTTGACGCTAACTGGTCCAAGCCTTCCGATATGAAGCGTTACCTCTACGGTGGTTCCGGTGGCGGTTCCTCCGCTCTGGTTATCGACGGCACCCCGGTTGCTGTTGCAGGTGGCGGTGGCGGTGCGGGTATCCGTACTCAGCCCGGTACCAACAACATGCCCGCAGGTGACAAGTTCTACAACCCCAAGGCAGTCGACGCTTCCACCACCCGCCTGAGCGACCCCGACGTTAAGTCCGTTCTGCCCGCAGGTGCAAGCGCATCCGCTGCAACCGGTGACAGCGCTGAGACCTCTGTCTCCCACTACACCGTTCTGAAGCCGTTCGCCTCCGATCGTACCGCTATGAAGGTTGCCGGTGGTAACGGTGGCGGTAACGGTCAGGGTGGTGCAGGTGGCGAGCAGCCCATGCTGTACAACGACAAGGGTAACGTCTACGGCGTTCTGGGCTTCAAGAGCCAGAACAAGCAGGAGCTCTTCAGCTCCGCTACCGCTGGTGACAAGGGTGGCTCCGGCTTCGATGGTAAGGGTGCAGACGGCGTCTTCGCGTACTCCTACCAGATCGACAACAACGATATCTCCAAGCTGGAAATCGTTCACGCGACCAACCCTGTTAACCTCAAGGATACGACCAGCCTGAAGGAGGAATCCACCCGCAAGTCCTTCAACGGTTACCAGACCGTTGTCTCCGCAGGTGGTGGCGCAGGCTACGGTGGCGGTGGCTCCGGTGCTGCTCGCGGCCTCTCCTCCATCATCACCTCCCAGAAGTGGAACGCTAACGAAGAGCCCACTCGTTACCGCCAGAACGTTGGCGCACTGCTTCAGGCAGGCGCAGGTGGCGCAGGTGGCTCCTACGTTGCTCCCGGTGTTGCCGGCGGTGCCATCGCATCCGCTAACAATGGTGCAAAGGAAGCTGGCGTTCGTAACCCCGGTTACGTGAAGGTCACCCTCTGCGAGCGCTCCTAATAGTGTCTAAGTTCTTACCCTGTGAGAACTCGTAGATAAACAATATTCCCCGGCTGAATTATCAGCCGGGGAATATTGTTTTAACCGGCGGGGCAGGGGAGCGGTAGCTAACCTGGAACTCTCTAGCCCAGACTCTGCCTAGCCCAGAGTCTGAGAACCCGCCCGCCCACTCTACCGCCCACCCGCGGCGCGTATTACGGTAGAGGCATGACTGAAGCACGTAGCATCGACCTTGCCGTCATCCCCGGCGACGGCATCGGCCCCGAAATCATTACCGAAGCCCAGCGCATCCTCACCCGCGCCTGTGAGCTCAAAAACATCACCGTAACCCCCACCCACTACAAGCTCGGCGCCGAGCACTGGCTGGAAACCGGTGAAACGCTGCCCGACTCCACCATGGACGCCCTCAAGCAGCACGACGCGATCCTCTTCGGCGCTATCGGTGCAGACCCGCGCAGCGGCAAGATTCCCTCCGGCCTCATCGAACGCGAAATGCTCCTCAAGCTGCGCTTCGCCTTCGACCACTACATCAACCTGCGCCCCTCCCGCCTGTACCCCGGCGCGGTCTCCCCGCTCGCCAACCCCGGCAACATCGACTTCGTGGTCGTGCGTGAAGGCACTGAAGGCCCCTACATCGGTAACGGCGGCGTGATTCGCCAGGGCACCCCGCACGAGATTGCCACCGAGGTCTCCCTCAACACCGCGCACGGCGTGGAGCGCCTGGTGCGCTACGCTTTCGAGCTGGCGTCCACCCGCCGCAAGAAGGTCACCCTCGTGCACAAGACCAACGTGCTCACTCACGCAGGTCGCCTCTACAACCGCTACTTCACCGAAATCGCGGCTGAATTCCCCGAGGTTGAGACCGACTACCTGCACATTGACGCGACCACCATCTTCATGGTCACCGACCCCGCCCGCTTCGACGTGATCGTCACCGACAACCTTTTCGGCGACATCATCACCGACCTCGCCGGTGCAGTCACCGGCGGTATCGGCTACGCGGCAAGCGGCAACATCAATGCCGTCGGCGAATTCCCCTCCATGTTCGAGCCCGTACACGGCTCCGCACCGGACATCGCCCGCCAGAACAAGGCAAACCCCACCGCCGCAATCCTCGCCGGCGCAATGCTGCTGCGCCACCTCGGCCACGACGCCGCCGCAGCCCGCATTGAGGACGCTGTTGAGGCAGATATGCGCGAAAACGGCGCGAGCGTGCGCGGAACCGATCAGGTCGGCGCGGATGTGCTCGCACGCCTCGGCTAAGGTCTGCTCATGACAGCGTGAGCGCTGAATAAAAACGCTAGTGAAGCCCGGAAGGAACACACCTTCCGGGCTTCACCTGTTCACATCCTGAATGGGAGAAAAGGTGCACATGCGGCAAACTCATCTTTCCGGTACTCTAAAACAGGTCAGGCACACCCGCCCGGCACTTCGGCGGTGGACACCCTCCACCACTCACTGCAATGCATCCGACTAGCACAGACCGCTAGATGCACCATCTGCCCCGCACGACAACGCGCCCGGCGGCACACACCGGTTCTACGCCCCGACGCGAGAACCGCCACTCAAAGAACGCCCACAGAGGCAACTAGACGAAGAGGAACGCAGAACGATGGCCATCGAATTCAGCCACGAAGCAAACCAGTCACCCGCCACCGCCGAACGCCGCGCCGAAATCCTTGCAAACCCCGGCTTCGGTGACTACTTCACCGACCACATGGTCACCATCGACTGGGAAGGCGACTACAAGACCGGTGGCACCTGGTACGACGCACGAGTTCGCCCCTACGGCCCGCTCGTCCTCGACCCCGCAGCATCCGTCTTCCACTACGGCCAGGAAATCTTTGAAGGCATCAAGGGCTACCGCCACGCTGACGGCTCCGTGTGGACCTTCCGCCCCGAAAAGAACGCGGCACGCTTCGCGAACTCCGCACGCCGCCTCTCCCTGCCCGAACTGCCCGAAGAGACCTTCATCGAGTCCCTGCGCGAACTCGTGAAGATGGACGAGCAGTGGGTTCCCACCGGCGACGGTGAGGCCTTCTACTTCCGCCCCTTTATGATCGCAACCGAGGCGTTCCTGGGTGTTCGCCCCGCACGCCACGTGCAGTACCACGTGATTGGCTCGCCCGCAGGTAACTACTTCGGCACCCCCGAACCCGTGGACATCTGGCTCTCCACCACCTACGCCCGCGCAGGCGAAGGCGGCACCGGTGCAGCAAAGTGCGGCGGTAACTACGCAGCATCCATGATTGCCCAGACCGAGGGCGAGAAGCACGGCTGCAAGCAGGTCATCTTCAAGGACCCGCACCGCGGCGACGCCATCGAAGAGCTCGGCGGCATGAACGTGTTCTTCATCTTCGGCAAGGAAAACAAGATTGTTACCCCCGAGCTGACCGGTACCATCCTGGAGGGCGTGACCCGCTCCTCGCTGATTCAGCTGGCTAAGGACCGCGGCATGACCGTCGAAGAGCGCGCAATCACCCTCAACGAGTGGCGTGAAGGCGTAGCAAACGGCGACATCACTGAAATCTTCGCCTGCGGCACCGCAGCGGTGGTCGCTCCCATCGGCAAGCTCAAGGCAGAAGACTTCGAGATTCCGGCACCCACCGAGCACTTCGGCGAAATCTCCAAGAGCCTGCGCGAAGAGCTCGTCGGCATTCAGCTCGGCACCGTTGAGGACCGCCACGGCTGGATGACCCGCCTCATCTAAGACCTCTGACTCATGTCACCCGCGAAATCCCCGCAGGATGCGCTCCCACCCGGAACGCACACCCGCGGGGATTCGCTGTGCCCGCTAAATGCTGTAGGGGAGGGGAAGCGCACCCCGCCGCCGCCCCTTGATAAAACCCCCGCTAAAACCTGCCCCGCCAATTCCGCCCGCCGCCCCCGCCCTCGAAGGCTGGTACCCTAGAAAGTATGCGTATTGCACGATTTACCGTAAATAATGAGCTCCACTTCGGGCTGGTAGAAGGTGACGCAGGCGAAGAAACCCTGCGCGTACTCGCCGGCGACCCCTTCTACTCGGGTATCGAACCGACCGGCACCACCTACCCCATCGACCAGGTGCGCCTGCTCGCCCCGATTATCCCCCGCTCCAAGGTGATTGGAGCGATCGCAAACTGGGCAGGAACCGAGGCGCCCGCCTCCCCGCAGTTCTTCCTCAAGCCCAACACCACCGTAATTGGCCCCGGCGACCCCGTGACCCTGCCCGAGTACTCCGAAGCCGTCAGCGCAGAAGGTGAACTCGCCGTCATTATCGGTCGTATCGCCAAGTCCGTGCCTCTTGAGCGCGTGCACGAAGTCATCTTCGGCTACACCGTAGCCAATGACCTCACCGCCCGCGACCTGCTCGAAGACCGCCAGTGGACCCGCGCTAAGGGCTTCGACGGCTCCACCCCGCTCGGCCCCTGGATCGAAACCGACCTGGACACCGACTCGCTGAACATCACCACCTGGGTTGACGGCGACGTCGTGCAGGAAGGCAACACCTCCGAAATGCACTACTCCGTAGCCGAACAGGTTGCCGCAGCCTCCGAAATCTTCACCCTGCTGCCCGGCGACGTACTGCTCACCGGCACCCCCGCCGGCATCAGCGTACTGCGCGACGGCAACGAAGTAGAGGTCGAAGTCGAAGGCATCGGCTCCCTCGTCACCCGCGTGCGCGACTAAGCAGCCCGCCCCCAAAAACGTAACGTACATCCTGAAACACACCGTCAAGGAGACATCATGACCGAATACCACGGTCCCGTACTCAACAGCCCTGCAGACACCCGCGTCCGCTTCTGCCCCTCGCCCACCGGTACCCCGCACGTGGGCATGGTCCGCACCGCCCTCTTCAACTGGGCGTACGCACGCCACACCGGCGGCAAGCTGATCTTCCGCATCGAAGACACCGACGCAGCACGCGACTCCGAAGAGTCGTTCAACCAGGTGCTCGAATCCCTGCACTGGCTCGGCATCAACTGGGACGAAGGCGTTGGCGTCGGCGGCCCCCACGAGCCCTACCGCCAGTCCGAGCGTAAGACCGCAGGCATCTACAACGAGATCTTCGAAAAGCTCGTTGAAGGCGGCTACGTGTACGAAGACTTCTCCACCCCCGACGAGGTGAAGGAACGCCGCAAGGCAGCCGGTCAGGACCCGCAGCTCGGCTACGACAACTACGACCGCAACCTCACCGAAGAGCAGAAGGAAGCCTACCGCGCCGAGGGCCGCCAGCCCGTGTGGCGTCTGCGCATGCCCGACGAAGACATCACCTTCAACGACCTCGTTCGCGGTGAAATCACCTTTAAGGCAGGCACCGTACCCGACTACGTGGTCGTCCGCTCCAACGGCGACCCGCTGTACACCTTCGTGAACCCCGTCGACGACGCACTCATGGGCATCACCCACGTGCTGCGCGGCGAAGACCTGCTCTCCTCCACCCCGCGTCAGATTGCGCTCTACCGCGCACTCATCGACACCGGCGTGACCAGCTTCATCCCCGAATTCGGCCACCTGCCCTACGTCATGGGCCAGGGCAACAAGAAGCTCTCCAAGCGCGACCCCGAATCGAACCTCTTCCTGTTGCGCGACTCCGGCTTCATCAAGGAAGGCCTGCTGAACTACCTGTCCCTGCTGGGCTGGTCCCTCTCCGCAGACCAGGACGTCTTCACCATCGACGAGCTCGTCGAGCACTTCGACGTACACGACGTTGTCGCCAACCCCGCACGCTTCGACGTGAAGAAGGCAGAGTCCATCAACGGCGACCACATCCGTGCGCTCGACCCCAAGGACTTCCGCGACCGCCTCATCCCGTACCTGCAGGCTGCAGGCGTACTCGGCGAAACCCTCACCGAGCGTGAAGAGCAGGTCCTCACCGAAGCCGCGCCCCTCGTCCAGGAGCGCATGCAGCTGCTCGGCGAAGCACCCGGCCTGCTCGCATTCCTCTTCAAGACTGACGAAGAGATCAGCACCGCAGACGATGCACGCAAGCAGCTCAAGGAATCCGCACCGCAGGTCCTCGCCGCCGCAATCGAAGCTCTGGAGCCCCTCGAGGACTTCACCGCAGCCAACATTGAGGCAGCCCTGCGCGCCGCAATCGTCGACGGCCTGGAAATTAAGCCGCGCCTCGCATTCGGCCCCGTGCGTATCGCAGTGTCCGGTGAGCGCATCTCCCCGCCCCTGTTCGAATCCATGGAAATCCTGGGTAAGGAATCCTCCCTCGCACGCCTGCGCAAGCTTGCCGCTGAACTGAGCTAACCATGAATCAATCGATCATGGGGAAGGCGCTGCTGAAGGGCTCCATCATGGCGCTCACCAACGCCTGCATTATCTGGCTGATTCTGTACATCGCCAACATGGACAAGTCCGTCTTGATGGTGGTCGCTGTTGTCGTTGCGGCAGCCTTCGGATACGTGACTGCCTACTTCGAGGCGCGCGCCGCCCTGAACGCTCAAGAAGCTCAGGCACGGCACGCCCGCGGCGGCGACGTGAGCAGTTCGTCTGACGGCGTAGACACCTCGGACTCTTCGCGTGAAGAGGACGACGAAGACGACTTCGTGGACCCGGGCCCCGACCCGGACGCGGGCGACTTCGACGCCGGAAGCTCCAGCAGTTCGGACTACAGTAGCTACAGCAGCTCCGACTACTCTGGTGGCGGCGATTCCGGTGGAGGCGACTCTGGCGGTAGCAGCGACTAAGCTCTAGAGAATCCCCTTATCCAACGGGAATCAGACGACCGAAAGGTCTGAAGGAACCCGGAGGATAAGGGGATTTTTCATAAATTTAAGAATATTTTTTGTGATGGATATTTCCTGTAAAACTACTAGTCAGTATGTTTTATGTGGGTGAATCTGGTTCCATTTTGGGGAGTGTGGCAAGAATTTGGTTTGCGCACCCCGGCAAAAGCTCGTATAGTAGTACCTGTTGTTGCGACGAACTGAAAAGTTCAAAGCGAAAACATGCGGTTGTAGCTCAGTTGGTAGAGCACCACCTTGCCAAGGTGGATGTCGCGAGTTCAAGTCTCGTCAACCGCTCCACTCAAGCCCCGAGGTTCGCCTCGGGGCTTTTCGTTGTCTCTGGGTTTTTAGTTTTTGGAGGCGTGGGCAGCGGGTCCTGTGATCTTTCCCGAGGTGGTTGCTTGGGTGGGTTGGTCGCCATGATGCTTTGGTTATCTGGTTATCTGACTGCCCGGTCATCTGGCTATCGGGAGGCGGTGCAGGAAAAATCTTCAAAAAAATTTGGGATGCAAAGCGTGCGGGGGGAGGGGGTAAAACTGCTCTCCGAGCCACCTCGGAGCTGCTTTGAGGGGTGAAAATCGGCCCCAAAACCCTCTTTTTGAAGAAATTTAAAAAACTTTTTAACCCCAAAAACCCCGGAAACACGCGGAAGTAGCGGGCATAAAACCGTGAATGTGAGGCGGCTCTCCAGATTTCGGCTTGCACGCCTCCAGAAAGACCCGTATAGTTATTACTCGTTCCGGTGAAAAGCCGAAAGGCGAAAAACGGAACGGTAACTCAATAGAGTAATGGGATATGGTGTAATTGGCAACACGAAGGTTTCTGGTTCCTTTGTTCTAGGTTCGAGTCCTGGTATCCCAGCTA
Source organism: Rothia sp. HMSC072B04 (assembly GCF_001813725.1). Taxonomy (NCBI): domain Bacteria; kingdom Bacillati; phylum Actinomycetota; class Actinomycetes; order Micrococcales; family Micrococcaceae; genus Rothia; species Rothia sp. HMSC072B04. The sequence continues at coordinate 205,516 of NZ_KV813803.1, forward strand.
ACCTCCTAACGGAGGTTGCGGCCCCATCGTATAGCGGCCTAGTACTCC